>JAUIKX010000054.1 GCA_030430515.1 Gammaproteobacteria bacterium
CAAACTGTCCTCTCAGGGCACCTATCTGTCTTCCATGATGTATGCGGGCGATCAGCGCGTGCTCGCCATCGAAACAATCAACGAAGGGGGCAAACCCCAGGTCATCGGTGCGCGAGACTGGAAGTTTCTATGGCATGAATGGGTGTCCGACCATCAGATTCTGGCCGGCATCAGCCTGCCATCCTCGTTTTTTGGCACGCCGTTCACGGTTACTCGTCTCGCGCAGATCGATGCGGAGAAGCGCACGGCCAAATTGCTGTTCGACAACGAGCAGCGCGGGGAGTTTTTTCAGCTCCAGGATTCGGTGGTCAGCATCCTGCCGCGCGAGCCGAACCACTTCCTGCTGCAGGACCGGGACGCTGCGACTTCGGTCTACCGCATGCGCTTGGGAGCGCGGCGCATGCGGGGCCGTCTGGTGCAGCGACCCATGAAGGGCGTGCGCCACTGGCATGCCGATGCCGCCGGAGAGGTACGTATGGGCAGCGGCTTCACCGATGATGAGAAAGCCCCGGTGCTCAAACTGCGCGACGGCGACGGTCACTGGCACGACTACAGCGCGCTTGAAGTACAAGGATTCGAAGTCATGGCGCTGCCTGCCGACGAGCCGGATACCGTCTACGCGCAGAAGCCCAACCCCGGCGGCTTTCGCGCGCTCTGGAAATTCAACGTGCGCACCGGTGAGTGGCTATCGCAGATCGCAACGCACCCTGAGTCCGATATCGCCTACGTGCAGCTGAACACAGACGGCACGGAAATTGAGTACGTTGATTTCGAAAGCGAGCTCGTTCCGCGGCAATACATGGACCCATGGTTGAAAGCTCTGCACGCCGGCTTCAACAAAGCGGTGACCGATACCGTGAACAGCATCGAAGCGGTGAGCGAAGACCGCTCGGTGGTGCTGTTCAAGTCTTACAGTGAGCGCCTGCCCGCGCACTACTATCTGTTCCATACCGAAACCGGCGAGGCGACCTATCTGCAGAGCACGTATCCGACGCTCATGAAGCAGCCGGCGGGCGCGGTGTTCAAACAGACCTTCACCGCCAGGGACGGCCTCGACATTCCCGCTTACCTGACGTTGCCGGCAGCCATCAGCCCCGAAGGCAAGCCGAAACTGCCGGTAGTGATCTACCCGCACGGCGGGCCCCACGCACGGGACTTTATGGTGTTCGACTGGATCGCACAGATGCTGGCCGCGCAGGGCTACGGCGTCCTGCAGATCAACTTCCGCGGCTCCACAGGTTATGGCCTTGCATTTGAAGCGAAAGGCCACAAGCAATGGGGGCAGGCCATGCAGGACGACATCACGGACGGTACCCGCTGGCTCATCGAGCAGGGCGTCGCCGATCCGGAACGCATCTGCATCATGGGTGGGTCTTATGGCGGCTATGCCGCGCTGATGGGTCTGGCGACGGAGCCCGACCTGTACACCTGCGGCATCAGCTTCAACGGCGTGACCGATCTGGTATTCCTGCTTCAGCAGCAACGGCACTATATTGGCGGCCGCTTTTTTACCCGCCTGATTGGTGACCTGAGGCGCGACCGTGAGCAGCTCAAGAGCAACTCGCCCACGGAGCTCGCAGAGCAGATCCGCGCGCCGTTACTCCTGATGCACGGTGATAAAGATCGCGTGGTGGATGTCCGTCACGCCCGGCGCATGCACCGGGCACTTGGCGACCACCCCCACGAGTACGTGATTCTCGAAGATGAGGATCACTATCTCAGTCAGCCGGCGACTCGGCTCGAGTTTGCCGAGCGCGTGGTGGATTTCTTACGCCGACACCTCTGAAGCGGCTTTACGCAGCTCGAACTTCTGGATTTTGCCCGTGGAGGTTTTCGGCAGCTCGCCGAACACCACCCGGGTCGGGCACTTGAAGTGTGCAAGCTCCTCGCGACAGTGAGCGATGATCTCCGCTTCGGTGGCGCTGCGCCCTTCCGCCAGCTCCACGAACGCCACCGGCGTCTCGCCCCACTTTTCGTGGGGTGCAGCCACCACCGCCGCCGTACCTACCGACGGGTGACGATAGAGCGCGCCTTCCACCTCGATCGAAGAGATGTTTTCTCCACCGGAGATGATGATGTCTTTGGAGCGGTCGCGGATCTCCACGTAGCCGTCTTCGTGCCACACCGCCAGATCACCGGAGCGGAAGTGTCCACCCTCGAAAGCCGCTTCCGTTGCCGAGGCATTTTTCAGGTAGCCCTTCATGACGACGTTGCCGCGGAACATGATCTCACCCATGGTTTCGCCGTCTTTCGGCACCGGTTGCATGGTCTCCGGGTCGCGCACAGACAACTCTTCGAGCACCGCGTAGTTGACGCCTTGTCGGGCCTTGAGGCGTGCCTGTTCGTCGCCTGACAATTCGTTCCATGCATCGTTCCAGGCGCAGATCGCCGTCGGCCCGTAGACCTCGGTCAGACCGTAGACATGGGTGACATCCAGCCCGACGGCAGAAGCCCGGGCCAGCACCGCCGCCGGCGGCGCCGCGCCGGCAGTGGTCATGGCGACCTTCGGCGTGAAAGTCAGCGCCCGGTTCTCTGCCTCCGTGGTGATGAGGTTGAGCACAATCGGTGCGCCCGAGAGGTGGCTGACGTTGTGCTCGGCCATCTGGGTGATGATCTCCACCGCATCCACGCCGCGCAGGCAGACGTTGGTGCCTGCGTAGGCGGCAAGCGTCCAGGGAAAGCACCAGCCGTTGCAGTGAAACAGCGGCAGCGTCCAGAGATAGACCGGGTGTTTGGGCAGATACCACTCGAGACCATTGCCCAGGGCATTCAGGTAAGCACCGCGATGGTGATAGACCACGCCTTTCGGGTTGCCGGTGGTGCCGGAGGTGTAGTTCAGGGCGATGGCGTCCCACTCGTCGTCAGGCAGCGACAGCGGTTTCGATGCGTCACCGCTCGCGACCAGCGCTTCATAGGTGTGGTTGCCCAGCCGCTCGCCGTGCGGCGCGGCGGCGTCTTCGATGTCGACGACAAGGGGCGACACCGAAGCCTGAGCCAGCGCTTCACGCGCCACGGATGACAGCTCCGCGTCCACCATCAGCACTTTCGCTTCACCGTGGTCCAGAATGAAGGCCACCGCGGAAGCGTCGAGCCGCGTGTTGATCATGTTGAGCACCGCGCCGCAGCCCGGCACGGCGAAGGCCACCTCGTAGGCCGCCGGCGTGTTGGGCGCGAATACCGCCACCGTATCGCCTTTACCGACACCGAGATCGGTGAGCCGTTCGGCCAGCGCCCGGCAGCGTCTGAGGGTTTCACCCCAGGTGAAGCGTGCCTCCCCATAGATCACCGAGGTCTGCTGAGGGTAGACCCGCCCCGTGCGTTCGATCAGCGACACCGGACTCAGCGGCGTGTAGTTGGCTTCGCACCGATCCAATGCGTCTTCGTAGATATTCAAGGGTTACTCCTGACTCTTGTGGGCGAGCTTCGCCGCGTTGGCTTCCCAGTTCTGCCCGTCGAACGGCACGATGGTGACGGTTCTGGGGCGCCGGTCGAGACAACGCAGGTTCACATCGATGCCGTCCGGATTCGAACGGGCGACATAAAACGGCTTGATGCCGCAGACGCTGCAGTGATAGTGCTGCGCCTGACGTGAGTTGAACTGATACAGCGTCAAACCCTCTTCGCCTTCGGTGACTCTGAACTTCGAACGCGGCACGATGAGGTGCAGGTGCCCCGACATCGCGCAGATCGAACAGTTGCAGTCTTCAATCTCTACCGACTCCGGCGCGTCTACCTCGAAGCGCACCTTTCCGCAATGACAGCCACCCGTGTAGATCACATCATACCCCCATGTTTTCGCCAGTTTACCAAAGCAAGAACCACCGACGCCCGTTACACTGAGCAACGAGGAGGTAACCCACATTGGGCGAACACAAACTACGGATTCTCGAAAGCATCCACGATCTGGATGCCGACACCTGGAATGCCTGCGCAACATCAGACGGCAGCTTCAATCCGTTTCTCGACCATGCTTTTCTGGCCGCGCTGGAAGACAGCGGCAGTGCTACGTCACGCACAGGCTGGCAGCCTTTTCACGCGGTTCTGGAAAGCGAAGAGGAGATACTCGGCGTGGCGCCGATGTACGCCAAGGGCCACTCCCAGGGAGAGTACGTGTTTGACTACGCCTGGGCGGATGCCTACCAGCGCGCCGGCGGCCGCTACTATCCGAAGCTGCAGGCGAGCATCCCCTTCACGCCGGCCACCGGGCGGCGGGTACTGCCCGTGCGTGACGATCCGGAGATCGAACGGCAACTCTTCGGCGCCTGCGCCCAGGCCTCGGAAAACTTCGACGTCTCGTCCCTGCACATGACGTTCATGACCGAGGCGCAGTGGCACCTCGCGGGCGAGATGGGTTATCTCCTGCGTATGGATCAGCAGTACCACTGGCTGAACGCAGGCTACGCCAGCTTCGACGAATTTCTTGGTGAGCTTGCCTCCAAGAAGCGCAAGAACCTGCGCCGTGAGCGGCGCGATGCGCTGGCGGCGGGCATCGATATCGAATGGGTGACCGGCAGCGATCTGACGGAGGATCACTGGGATGCGTTCTACCGGTTCTACATGGACACCGGCTCGCGCAAGTGGGGTAGTCCCTACCTCACCCGGACCTTCTTCAGCCAGATCAACGAACGGTTCAGCGAGCACACCCTGCTGATTCTCGCCAAACGTGACGGCAACTACGTGGCTGGCGCGCTCAACTTCATCGGCAGCGACACGCTCTATGGCCGCAACTGGGGCTGCACCGAGT
Source organism: Gammaproteobacteria bacterium (assembly GCA_030430515.1). Taxonomy (GTDB): domain Bacteria; phylum Pseudomonadota; class Gammaproteobacteria; order Pseudomonadales; family Azotimanducaceae; genus SYFY01. Next base: position 4,745 of record JAUIKX010000054.1, read on the forward strand.
ACCACCCGTTCCTGCATTTCGAGGTGTGCTACTACCAGGCCATCGACTTCGCCATCCACAGGGGTCTCAATCGGGTGGAAGCCGGCGCCCAGGGTCAGCACAAGGTGGCCCGCGGCTACCTGCCCCAGGCGACCTACAGCGCTCACTACATAAAAGACGCTGGATTCCGGGATGCAGTGGCCCGCTTCCTCGACGAAGAGCGCGGCTACGTGGCCGAGGAGATCGACTACACGGCAAAACACTCGCCGTTCAGGAACAGCGACCCGGACTGATTCGGTTTATCATGCGCCCATGATTTACTCCATCAAATCCCTGCAGAACGTTCCTTTCGACACCACCGTCACCATCCAGGGCTGGGTGCGCAGCCGGCGCACGTCCAAGGGCGGCTTCTCCTTCATCCACCTGCACGACGGCTCCTGCTTCGACACCATTCAGGCCATCGCCGACGGCGCGCTCGACAACTACGAAAGCGAAATTGCCGAGCTCGGCACCGGCTGCTCGGTACGGGTCACGGGCACGCTGGTCGCCTCCCAGGGCAAAGGCCAGGACCGGGAGATTCAGGCGAGCCACGTAGAGGTGCTGGGCTGGGTGGACGACCCGGAAACCTACCCCATCGCCAAGAAACGGCACACCTTTGAATATCTGCGCACGGTGGCCCACCTGCGGCCCCGCACCAATACCTTCGGCGCCATCGCCCGGGTACGCAATGCCATCAGCCAGGCCGTGCACGCCTATTTCGCGCAAAACGACTTTCTCTGGGTGCACACGCCGATCATCACCGCCAACGACTGCGAAGGTGCGGGTGAACTCTTCCGGGTGTCGACGCTGGATCAGATCCAGCGCGGTCAGACCGACTACAGCGAGGACTTCTTCGGCGAAGAAACCCATCTCACGGTTTCCGGGCAGCTCAACGTGGAAAGCTACTGCTGCGCGCTGTCGAAGGTGTACACCTTCGGCCCGACCTTCCGGGCGGAGAACTCCAACACCAGCCGCCACCTGGCCGAGTTCTGGATGATCGAGCCCGAAGTGGCCTTTGCCGATCTGGCCGCCAACGCCGAGCTGGCTGAGGACTTCCTCAAGTTTGTGATCACCCGCGTGCTGGAGCAGAACGCCGATGACATGGCGTTTTTCAACCAGCACATCGACGACGGCTGCCTCGAGCGGCTGGAAGCAGTGAAAAACGCCAGCTTCGAGCGCATGGACTACACCGACGCCGTGAACATCCTGCAAAGCTCCGGGCAGAAGTTCGAGTTCCCGGTCACCTGGGGCGCCGACCTGCAGTCCGAGCACGAGCGTTTTCTCACTGAGCAGCACGTGAAAGGGCCTGTGGTGGTGGTGAACTACCCGAAAGACATCAAAGCCTTTTACATGCGCCTCAACGACGACGACAAAACCGTCGCGGCCATGGATGTCCTGGTACCCGGCGTCGGTGAGATCATCGGCGGCAGTCAGCGCGAAGAGCGGCTGGAGGTGCTCGACGGTGTGCTGCGCGAGCAGGGTCTCGATGAGGAACTGTGGTGGTACCGGGATCTGCGCCGCTACGGCACGGTGCCACACGCGGGCTTCGGCCTCGGCCTCGAGCGCCTGGTGCTCTACATCACCGGCATGGAAAACATCCGCGACGTCATACCTTTTCCGCGCGTGCCGAAAAACGCCAGCTTCTGATGCTGCTGCGGTCGCTGGCGCGGGTGCGGCCATTCATCGCGCCCTATAAATGGCGTTGGCTGGCCGGTGTCGTGGCCTTCGGCATCGCCCGTTACTTCGAAGCGTTGGTACCCTTCTATCTGGGCCGCGGCCTCGACCAGCTGGTAGACGGCAGCCACGATCTGCTGTTTCCGGTGGCCATGATCTTCATGGCCGTGGTGGTGCGCTACCTCGTCGTGACGCTTGCCCGCTACTGCGTGCGCAGCACCGGCCTGTATGTAGCGAGCGACCTGCGACGACAGCTTTATGATGGCCTGCAGCGCCAGGGCCTGGCGTTCTACAACCGCCACTCGGTGGGCGACATGATGACCCGCGCCGTGGCCGACATCGCGCTGATCCAGCGGCTGATCGGCATGGGCACCATTCTGATGGTAATCCTCGTGTACGCCACGCTGGTGGGCTTCGGCTTCATGCTTTATCTGTCACCCGAGCTGACGCTGCTGCTGATTCCACCCCTGCCCTTCGTGTTCTGGTACGCCAAGCGTAACTCGATGCAGATGGGCGTGGCATCGCAAGCGGTGCAGGATCGGCTGTCGGATCTCGGCACCCACGTGCAGGAGAACCTGTCGGGCATCCGCACCATTCAGGCCATGGCGCAGGAAGAAAGCGAGATGGCCCGCTTCGCCGTCACCAACACCGCCTACGGTGACGCCTTTTACGAGCAGGCTCGGGTGAACTCGCACATGACCGCGTGGATGCCGACGCTGGCCGCCGTGTGCACCGTGACGATCCTCGGCTACGGCAGCCACCTGGTCATGAACGGCGAGATGACCGTCGGCGAGTTCACCGCCTTTTTCATGTATGTGAACATGATCGTGCAACCGTTCCGTGTCGCCGGATTCATGGTCAACCTGTTTCAGCGAGCCGGAGTGGCCAGCGACCGTCTGCATGAAGTCATCGATCTCGACCGGGAGATCCCGGATCAGCCTGCCGATGGCGTGCCGGCGCACATAGAAGGAGCGATGAGCCTGCGTGACCTGCACTACCGCTACGAAGAGACGCGCGCGCCTGTACTCCAGGGCCTTGACCTCGACATCGACGCCGGTGAAACCATCGCCGTCATGGGCAAGGTCGGCTCCGGCAAAACCACCCTGCTGCGCAGCATCGTCAGGCTCGTCGACCCGCCAAAAGGCAGCATCCTGATCGATGGGGTGGCGGTGCAGGACTATCCTCTGGCACAGCTGCGTGCCCAGGTGGCCATGGTGCCTCAGGATCCGTTTCTGTTTGGCGACACGCTTCGCGAGAACCTGACCTACGACGACACCAGCCGCCCGCTCGACGCCATCTGGCTCGCCGCGGAGGCGGCCGATCTCAAGCGCACCATCGAGGGTTTTGCCGAAGGGCTCGACACCGTCGTGGGTGAGCGCGGCGTGACCCTGTCTGGCGGACAGAAGCAGAGAGCCACCCTCGCCCGCGGCCTGATCCGTCAAGCGCCGGTGCTCATGCTCGACGATTGCTTCTCGAGCGTCGATACGGAAACCGAAGAGCACATACTGCAGTCGCTCAAGAACCTGCGTCGGGGCCAGACGACACTCGTGGTCTCTCACCGGGTTTCGACGGCGCGTCACGCTGACCGCATCGTGGTGCTCGAAGACGGACGTATCAGCGAAGTCGGCACCCACGACGCCCTGCTCGCCGCCGGCGGCTGGTATGCCGAGCTCGAACGTATTCAGCGGGAAGGCGCCGACACCAGCGACTACGACGGTCTGGGGACCGCCTCATGAGCCAGCGCGACTACTCGCTGTTCGAGGCCGATATCACCGGCTCCGCCTTCAACATGCGGCTGCTACGGCGGCTCATGCGCTGGATGCGCCCGTACAAATACACCTTTCTGGCCAGCGCGCTACTCGTTCTGCTCATGTCGAGCCTGCAGGTGCTACTGCCGATCATCATCTCCCTGGTGGTGATCGACGGGCTGCTGCGCGGCAACACGTCGGAGCGTCCTGATTTCGGTATGACCGACCTGACGCACTGGCTGTCTGACAGCACCGGCCTTACACCTTTGCTGGCGGCGTGCGCGCTCTATGCCGCAGCGCAGATCTGCTGGGCGGCAACCGGGCACTGGCACCGCATGACGTTGATCTCATCCGTGATCAAAGGCCTGCGGGATCTGCGCCAGGACCTGTTCAACCACCTCGAAACGCGCCCCTCGTCGTTCTACGACCGCGTCGCCGTAGGCCGTGTCATGACCCGGGTAACCAATGACGTGGAGGCACTTTATGAGCTGCTTCGCGGCATCGGTACGCTGATCGGCGAGTTCGTGCCGTTTTTCGTTGCCCTGTCGGTGATGCTCTCCATCAACGTGGAGCTGACGCTGATTTTGCTGCTCGCCCTGCCGCTCATGGGCAGCATCACCCTGTGGTTCAGAAAGGCCACCAGCACGCTGTTTCGCCTGGTGCGGCAAACGCTGTCGTCGCTGAATCAGGACATGCAGGAGAACCTCGCGGGACTCACGGTGGTGCAGCTGTCCGGGCGGGAGGAAAAGAACCTTGCCCGCTACGACGCCATCAACGCGGAGAACCGCGGCCATGAACTGCGCTCAGCACGGCTGGAGACCCTCTACGGCGCCTTCACCGACAGCATCGCCCATATCGCCATCGGCGTGGTGATCTGGTACGGCGGCGGCCAGGTCATCCAGAATGCCATGAGCCTCGGCGAAGTGGTGCTCTTCACCCAGTTCATCAACATGTTGTTTCATCCCATCGTCGTGCTCGGCGAGCAGACCAATATTCTGTTCCGCGCCATGGCCAGCGGCGAGCGCATCTTTCAGGCGCTGGACTGGGACGAGAAGATCCACGAACCCGAGCACCCCGTGAAGCTGCCGGAGCGCCTTCAGGGCAACCTGGCCTTTCGCGACCTGAAGTTCGAGTACGACCGGGGTGTGCCGATTCTGCGCGGCGTGACTTTCGACATCCACGCCGGCGAGACGCTGGCCATCGTCGGCCCCACCGGTTCCGGCAAAAGCACGCTCATCCGTCTGCTGAGCCGGTTCTACGATTTCGACGACGGCACGATCTTTCTCGACGGCTTCGATCTCAACCAGATCCACACACGGGATCTGCGCCGTCGCATCGGCGTGGTGCTGCAGGATTTTCACATCTTTTCCGGCACCATCTTAGACAATATTGCGCTGGGCAATCCGGACATCACCCGGGAGAAAGCGCAGGCCGCGGCGCGCACCGTCAACGCCCACGCGTTCATCAGCGCCCTGCCCAAGGGCTACGACACACCGCTCTCGGAACGTGGCCAGAACCTGTCGCAGGGACAACGGCAGTTGCTGGCGTTCGCCCGCGTGCTCGCCGCCGATCCGGAGATCCTGATTCTCGACGAGGCGACCGCCAGCATCGATACGGAAACAGAACTGCTGATTCAGGATGCGTTGAGAAAGCTGACAGCGGGAAGAACATCGATTCTGATCGCCCACAGGCTGCAGACCATTCAGGAAGCAGATCGGGTGTTGGTGCTGAAGGACGGCGCGATTGAGGAAATCGGCACTCATGAAAGCCTGCTGGCGGCAGATGGGCTGTATGCCACGCTCCACCGCCTGCAGTTCCAGGAGACTCAGGCGGACCCGAGCCCCTGATCGGAAGCGGTCGCTTTAGAAGCGGCCTCTGCCGCCACCGCCGCCACCGCTGCGCGGTTGACGTTCGTTGGCTTCGTTAACACGCAGCGGGCGACCGCCGACGTCTTTGCCGTTCATTTCGCTGATGGCGCTCTGCGCAGCAGAGTTGTCCGCCATTTCAACGAAACCGAAACCACGGGAGCGGCCGGTTTCACGGTCGGTGATCACCCGCGCGGAATCGACGCCGCCGAAGGGTGAAAACATTTCTTCAAGTTCCGCGTCGTCGACGCGCCAGGGCAGGTTGCCCACATAGATCTTCATGCAATAGCCTCGCATAGTCTTAACAATTGCCGCGCTATCCCCACTCGATTGCCGACTACTCAAAACCACATCAAGAAAAATCGGGCAGGAAACGGAGCGGAGTATATACGACTCTTCGTGACAAATATGCTACGGAAATTCGCTAGAATTGCGTCATGGAGCACAACAAAACCGAAGCCTCACCCCGGCCCTCCCCCAGGACAGGGGCCAGAAGCGGTGAAAAATTCACCAACGAGCACGGCATGGCCGCCATCAAGGACGGTATCAAACGCAATGCCAACGCGCAGATTTCCACTGAGCGCAAACCGCCCTGGCTTCGCGTCAGGCTCGGTGGCGGCGAGCGTTTCAAGTCGACGCAGCGCACCGTGCATGAGCACAAACTGGCGACCGTCTGCGAAGAATCTCACTGTCCGAATATGGGCGAGTGCTGGGACAACGGCACCGCCACCATCATGCTCATGGGTGCGGTATGCACCCGGGCGTGCCGTTTCTGCTCGGTAGACACCGGCAACCCCGGCGGCTGGCTGGACCCGAACGAGCCCGCCAATGCCGCGGAATCCGTGCGTCTGATGGGGCTGCGCTACGTGGTGCTGACATCAGTGGATCGCGACGACCTGGCCGATGGCGGCGCCGCCCACTACGCGGCATGTGTACGCGCCATCAAACAGGTCAATCCACAAACTGCGGTGGAAGCCCTGACGCCGGACTTCTCCGGCAACGAACGTGACGTCGCCACTGTTGTCGACTCGGGTCTCGAAGTGTTCGCGCAGAACGTCGAAACCGTCGAACGGCTCACCCATGTGGTGCGCGACCCGCGGGCCGGCTATCAGCAGTCGCTCAACGTTCTGAAGTTCGCCAAGCGTCACCGCCCGGAGGTGATGACTAAGTCGAGCCTCATGGTGGGCATCGGCGAAACCGACGACGAGATTCGTGCGACGATGGAAGACATGCGCGCGCACAACGTCGATGTACTGACACTCGGGCAGTACCTGAGACCGACGAAGAACCATCTGCCCATCGATCGCTGGGTGACGCCCGAGCAGTTCGAGCAGTACCGGGAGTGGGGGCTCGAGGCCGGATTCACGGAAGTGGCGTCGGGCCCGCTCGTACGTTCAAGCTATCGGGCCGACAAGATGCTCGACGGTAACAACCTGGGCCTGGAGATCATTCCCGTTAAGCAGGTTTGATCTGCCCCGCCATTTCCCGCAACGCATCGACAAAAGCCAGCGGCTGATCGAGAAACACGTGGTGCTGAGCGTTTTCGATGCCGGTCGCCGGAAAATCCTGTGGCACCAGCTCCCGCAGATACTCCAGATTCTTCGCTGAAAACAGCTCGCTGTCGTCGCCGTAGATCACGCCGAACGGCAGCCTGATGTTGCGGTAGTCGTCGGCCTGCCGTTCAGCGCCACGAAGGGCGTGCAGCAGGTCTTCGTCGAACTTCCAGGTGTAGCCGCCGTCGATGGGTAACAGTGAATGCCGGGCGATGTACTCGAGAATGTAGTCGTTCTCGCAGGGTTGCGGCGGCTGCAGGCGAAAGCGGCCGAGCGCCGTCTGTTTATCGGGGTAGAGCTTGGCGCGTCCGCCCATGGGCGGGCGATCGGGCTCCGGCTCATCCGGGTGGCGGATGCCGGAATCCACCAGGATCAGGCCGCCGAAGCGATCAGGGTACTGATTGACGGCCTTGACACTCATGTTGCCGCCGAAGCTGTGCGCCACCAGGAGCACGTCGTTGCCGAAGCCGACCGCGTCGCAGACCGCCTTGATCTCGTCTGCGTAGGTAGACGCCGTATATTCGTACCGATAATCGGAATCGCCCATGCCGGTGAGGTCCATGGCGGCGATGTGGTAGGCATCGAGCAGCTGCGGGGCGATGAAATCCCACCAGTGAGAATGGGCATTCATGCCGTGGATGAGGAGCATGCCGGGCTTACCCGGCTCGCCCCACACTTGATAGGCCACGTCGCAATCGTCCACCTCAACGGTGTGCTGCGTGGCCTCGTGATCGACCGCCTGCCAGAACCAGTCTGGAATGGCCATCTTCTTAGTGGGCGCCGAACCGCTTCAGGTGGAAGTCGACGTTGCCGAAGAGCGTATCGATGACGGTCAGACGCTTGAAGTAGTGGCCGATATTCAGTTCATCGGTCATGCCCATACCACCGTGCAGCTGCACGGCGTTCTGGCCGACGAACCGACCCGATTTGCCTACCTGCACTTTGAAAGCAGAAACCGCTTTCTTCGCTTCGTCGTTGTAGCCCTCTTCCATGCGCATGGCGGCCATGAACATCAGCGATTTGGACTGCTCGTGCTCCATGAACATATCGACCATGCGGTGCTGAAGCACCTGGAACTTGCCGATGGGCTGGCCGAACTGCTCGCGGGTCTTGCAGTACTCAACCGTGTCCTTATAGAGCACTTCCATGCAGCCCACCGCTTCGCTGCCGACCGCGAGAATGCCTTCGTCGATCACCTGCTCCAGCGCGGCGTAGCCTTTGCCTTCTTCGCCGAGGAGCGCATCCGCGCCGACCTTGACGTTTTCGAGGGTCACTTCGGAAGCGCGGAAGGCATCCACCGTCGGGTAGTCACGGCGGGATACGCCCGCAGCACCCGTGTCGACGATGAAGAGCGATACGCCGTCTTCATCAGACTGCGCGCCGCCGGTGCGTGCGGAAACCACCAGGAAATCTGCCGCCGGGCCGTTCAGCACCACGGCCTTGTGGCCGTTGAGCACGTAGCCGTCACCTTCTTTCGCCGCGGACGTGGTGATGTCGGCCAGATTGAATCGAGCCTGCGGCTCGACGAAAGCCAGTGCGGCCTGCTTGCTGCCGTCGATGATTCCCGGGAGGTATGCGGCTTTCTGCTCTGCTGATCCAGCGATTTTGAGCGCGCCGCCGGCCAGTACGACCGTGGCGAGATACGGCTCGATGATCAGCCCGCGACCGAACTGCTCCATCATGAGCATGAGATCCACCGCCTGACCGCCGAAGCCGCCGTCGGCCTCTGAAAAAGGTACGCCCAGCCAGCCGAGCTCCGCGAAGGTCTGCCAGTTGTCGCTGGAGAAGCCGTCATCTGTGCGAACGATTTTCTGCCGATCTTCGAAACCGTAATCGTTCTGCACGAACCGCTCGATGGAGTCTTTGAGCAGGTTCTGTTCGTCGGTCAGCGAAAAATCCATGGATCCCCCTAATCTCTATTCTCTATATTTGCTGTCTGTCCCTTCCGGCAGGGCTTGCTGCTCGGGGAGCCCGAGCACCTGCCGCGCCAGCCGGTTCTTCAATACTTCCGTGCTCTGACCTGCCCCTGGCTCGCTGTGCAGCGACCACGCCCTGTCGAAAAGCATCTGTTTGACGGCTGGCAGCGCCAGCTCATCGCCGATCATCCCTTCGTTGCTGAGCAGCAGCTCGTCGGGATACGGCAACGAATAATACCCCATACTTCGGGCTTTGAGGTCACTGAGTTCCTGGCCGGCCTGCACGCCCCGAATCGTCGCTGCCAGCGTCAGCGCCGACGGGTCTTCACCGCGAAGCCACTGATCCAATGCACGAAGCTCCAGCGCCTCGAGGCCATCGATCGAGACACCCAGCGAACTGGCTTCGGTGCGGGTTTCCTCAAGCGCGGGCAACGCGCTGAAATCACGCTTGAGGCGGGTTGCCCGGGTCCAGGTGGCCGCATGCGCCGGCGGCTGCCAGTCCCGGCCGACACCGTCGATGACCTGAACACCGTCAACGGCAACCGCCTCGAAGCGCACCCGACATACGTCCAGGGTATCCCCCATCATCGGCACGGGCTCGATGGACACGCCTTTGGTATCGCTGGCAACCACGCACCAGACGCCGGCCCAGACCAGCATCCATCGAGCCGAGCTCGCTCCGGTGACCCAGGCCTTGCTGCCCGACAGGCTGCGGCCCTCCAGGCGTGCCGCGTCGTC
>JAUIKX010000055.1 GCA_030430515.1 Gammaproteobacteria bacterium
AGTGGAAAATGGGCCGTTGCCGCTGCGTCCCAATCCTATGGAATCATTGACAAACTTGTTATTGATACCGCAGGATTTCGCTTCGGTCAGGTGCTCGATTTGCACGACCCCGATTTTCTTCCGGGCGGTGCGAAGTATGGCGACTTGCCCGGTTTTCTCTCCTTGGCCAGGCCAAAATCACTCTGGCTCGCCGGAGAAGAACAGGTTCCCGAACTCGTTTCCGCGACCTACCAGGCCGCCGGAATTGGAATCACCGAGAGTAGAATCCAGATCCAGCTCGTACCACCATGGCGGGCAAGGTAGCTGAGCTGCCCCGCCCGGTCGGCGGCCTGTTGCTCCGCTTTTCTGATCAGCGACCGTAACTTCGACATATACATCGCGTTGGCGTACACCGGAAAACCGAACGCAAGTGCACACACTCCGATCAGGTAGACCACCATGCCGACCGTTTCACCAGCAACCGCACCGGCAACACCCATCACAAGCGCCAGCATCATCGGCAGAACAAAGACATAAAGCAGAAATCCCAGCCACAGCTTCCGATAGAGCAACCAGAGAGAGGTAACGAGAAATGCCGGCCAGTTCCACGAGGCAACCCAATCCTTCCCTCCGGACCGCTTGAAGAAGTTGATGTAGTAGTCCGAGTTCTTTGGCCCGATTGCGGCCGTCAGCAGCTCATCTGACCCGGTGGCCGTCGTGTCGGTGACTAAGGCATCAGGTGCCGCATAGATGTCCTGAACGTCGCTCATAAACGCAGCCTGTCCAAGGGGGTATTCGAGTCTCGTACCAAACGAACTCAAACACAATACGGCGGTGCGACGGTGTCGACAGTTTCAGCAATTCAATCGAGGGAGAGGCCGCACACACCCCAAAACTGCGGGATGTGTGCGGAAACAGGCTGGATCAGGCGGAGACGACGACTTCCTTCGCAAGCGAAGCGCCGCGTTCGGCTGACTCGAGGAACTCCGGCACCTGGTCGAAGTTGAGGTAGTTGTAGATCTCCGGGGCCATGGAGTCGATCTTGGTCGCATACTCCATATACTCCTCCGGAGTCGGCAGGTAGCCGAGAACCGCGGCAATCGCCGCGAGCTCTGCGGAGGCCAGGAAGACATCTGCACCCTGTCCCAAACGGTTCGGGAAGTTACGGGTGGAGGTGGAGACCGCCGTACTGTTCGGCGCGATGCGTGCCTGGTTACCCATGCACAGGCTGCAACCCGGCATTTCGGTGCGTGCGCCCGACTGAGCGTAGATGTTGAAGTAGCCTTCTTCCATGAGCTGCTGCTCATCCATACGCGTCGGCGGAGCGATCCACAAACGGGTGGGAATCACGCCACCGGCGGCTTCCAGCAGCTTGCCCGCCGCGCGGAAGTGACCGATGTTCGTCATGCAGGAGCCGATGAACACTTCGTCGATCTTGCGCCCAGCCACTTCAGACAGCGGCTTCACATCATCCGGATCGTTCGGGCACGCCAGGAGCGGCTCTTTGATCTCGGACATATTGATCTCGATGACCTCGGCATACTCCGCGTCTTCATCGGCGCGCAGGAGCTGCGGGTTGGCCAGCCACTCTTCCATCGCCTGAGCGCGACGTTCCAGCGTACGTACGTCGCCGTAACCGTTGTCGATCATCCAGCGCAGCATGACCACGTTGGAGCGCAGATATTCCGCAACCGATTCTTCGGAAAGGTCGATGGTGCAACCACCAGCTGAACGTTCCGCGGAGGCGTCAGACAGCTCGAACGCCTGCTCGACGGTGAGGTTCGGCAGCCCCTGAATTTCCAGGATGCGGCCGTTGTAGACGTTCTTCTTACCTTTCTTCTCGACCGTCAGCAGACCACGTTGAATGGCTGCGTAAGGGATCGCATTGACAAGGTCCCGCAAGGTAATGCCCGGCTGCATCTCGCCGGTGAAGCGCACCAGCACCGATTCCGGCATATCCAGAGGAATGACGCCCAGCGCCGCGCCAAACGCAACGAGACCGGAACCAGCCGGGAAAGAGATGCCCAGCGGGAAACGGGTGTGGGAGTCACCACCGGTGCCCACCTGATCGGGCAGCAGCATGCGGTTGAGCCAGCTGTGAATGATGCCGTCGCCGGGACGCAGGGAGACACCGCCGCGATTCTTGATGAAGTCCGGCAGCGTGTGCTGAGTGTCGATGTCCACCGGCTTGGGATATGCCGCCGTGTGGCAGAAGCTCTGCATGACCAGATCTGCGGAGAAGCCGAGGCAGGCGAGCTCCTTCAGCTCATCCCGGGTCATCGGCCCGGTGGTGTCCTGCGATCCGACCGTACCCATACGCGGCTCACAGTAAGTGCCGGGACGCACGCCCTTACCTTCGGGGAGACCGCAGGCACGCCCAACGATTTTCTGGGCCAGAGAATAGCCCTTGCCGCTGTCCTCGGGATCTTCCGGCTTGCGGAACACGTCGCTCGGTCCGAGCCCGAGCGCTTCGCGGGCGCGCTCTGTGAGGCTACGACCGATGATCAGCGGTATACGGCCGCCGGCTTTGGCTTCGTCGAGCAGCACTTCCGTCTTCAGGTCGAACTCGCTGATCACCTCACCCGCTTCGTTTTCAATGACGCCGTCGTAGGGTTTGACAACGATGGTGTCGCCCATGGCGAGATTGTCTACCGGACACTCAATCGGCAGCGCACCGGAATCCTCCACGGTGTTGAAGAAGATCGGCGCGATCTTGCCGCCCAGCACGACACCGCCCTGACGTTTGTTGGGAACGTGCGGAATGTCGTCACCCATGTGCCAGAGCACAGAGTTGGTGGCACTCTTGCGGGACGAGCCCGTACCGACGACATCGCCGACATAAGCTACCGGGTTACCTTTGTTCTTCAGCGCCTCGATCTGGTCGATGGCATTCGTGATGCCGTCGCGGGGATTTTTGAGCATGGCAAGCGCATGCAGCGGGATATCCGGACGCGACCAGGCATCCTGTGCAGGCGAGAGATCATCGGTGTTGGTCTCACCGGCGACCTTGAACACGGTCAGTTTGATCTCGCGTGGTACATCTTCTTTTTCGTTGAACCACTCGGCATCGGCCCACGACTGCATCACTGCCTGTGCGTTGGCGTTACCGTCTTTCGCCTTCTCTGCAACATCATGGAACGCGTCGAACATGAGCAACGTGCCCTTGAGCTCTTCGGCGGCCTGCACGCCGAGCGCATCGTCGTCCAGAAGCTCGACGAGGGTGCCGATGTTGTAGCCACCGAGCATGGTGCCGAGAATCTCGACCGCTTTCTTTGCATCGATGAGCGGAGAGGCCGCATTGCCTTTTGCGATGTCTGAGAGAAAGGCTGCTTTCACGTAAGCCGCATCATCCACACCCGGGGGTACCCGCTCCGTAAGCAGATCCATGAGGAACGCCTCTTCCCCAGCAGGCGGGGACTTGAGCAGCTCAACCAGTTGGGCGACCTGCTCGGCGTCGAGCGGCAGGGGCGGAATTCCCTGCTCCGCACGCTCAGCGGCGTGTGCGCGATAGGCTTCTAGCATATCCATCTCTCGGTTTGGTTAAGACGGCCGAACAATAGCAGAGCGCGAAACATGCGTATAATGGATATTACTAATACTAAATATAGTTATTTTTTATGGTTAGTTCCTGATGGATGATCTATCCCACATCCGCACATTGCTCGCAGTCGAGGAAACCGGCGCGATAACGGAAGCTGCGAACCGGCTCGGCCTGACTCAACCCGCGCTCACCCGCAGGGTGCAGATGCTGGAAAGCGCTCTGGGCGCCACGCTGGTGCTGAGGGGTCGCAATGGTGCTTCCCTCACGGAAGCCGGCCAGCTGGTTGCCGATGAGGGACGCCTGATGGTCGAACGCTACGACCGCATGAAGCTGCAGGTTTCCCGCCGGGCGTCGGCCACCGCAGGCACCATCAGGCTGGGCGGCGGCGCCACAGCCGTGTCGTTCGTACTGCCCGGCGCCATCGCTACCTTTCAGCAGAACTTTCCCAACGTTCATTTCCAGGTAAAGGAGGCCAGTTCCAGCGACGTGGCCGAAGATGTTGCTGGCGGTCGCCTGGAGCTCGGGCTGGTCACGCTGCCCGTGCGCAAGGCCGGCCTCGATATCCAGCCGCTGCTCCTTGACCACATCGTGCTCATCGCAGCATCGGACCACCCGCTCTCCGGGCAGAAGCGCATACCGCTGGAAGCGCTGGATGGAGAAAATTTTGTCGGCTTCGAAGGCGGCAGCGCCATCCGCCAGATCGTTGATGAGAACCTGCGTCAGGCAGGTCTGGAGGTAAACGTGGTCATGGAGCTGCGCTCCATCGCAGCCATCCTGCGCATGGTGTCGACCACCAAGAGCCTGGCATTCGTCAGCCGCCTGGGGGTGGCCGGCCAAAGCCTGGTGAGAGAGATTCCCGTTACAGGGCTCGATATCACCCGACAACTGGCCATCGTGCAGCGCGAAAATCACACTCTGCAGCCCGCGGCGGAGAACTTCCGGATTCGGCTTCAGAATGAGTACCAACCGGCATCGAACAGGTAGAACTACCTACTGCGCCATCCACCCTCAAGACGCTAGATTGGCGCCTTGCAAAATCACAGGTACTGGGCGTTGAGCACCCATTTCGACGCGGAGCTGATCCGCAGGCACGACATCAATGGACCAAGGTACACGTCGTACCCCACCGCCTTGCAGTTCGATGAGCACTTCGACAGGGAAGCCTACGTCACTGCGCTCAGCAAGCTCGGACATGGAGTCCGGGCGCCGATCTCTCTCTACATGCATGTGCCGTTCTGCGACACCATCTGCTACTACTGTGCCTGCAACAAGATCATCACCAACAATCGCGCACATGCAGAAGCCTATCTGGGCCGGTTGATCCGGGAAATGAGCCTCCACCGGGATCACCTTGCCGACAATCATGCGATCGAGCAGTTGCACTTCGGAGGCGGCACGCCAACCTACCTCACCAACGCACAGTTCGAGCAGGTGTTCGAAGCGTTGGGCCAGAGTTTCAACCTGCTCACCGGTGCTGAGCGGGACTACTCCATCGAGATCGACCCGCGAACAGTGGATCCGGAGCGCATCCGCTTCCTCGCCGGGTTGGGTTTGAACCGCCTGAGCCTCGGCATTCAGGATTTCGACCCCGCAGTGCAGAAAGCCGTGAACCGCCTGCAGAGCGAAGCCGACACCGCCGCGGTCATGCAGGCCGCCCGAGACAGCGGCTTCGAATCCATCAGCGTCGACCTCATCTACGGCCTGCCTCTACAGACACCGGAGAGTTTTCACGCCACGCTGAAGCGGGTGATTGGTCTCGCGCCCGATCGCCTGTCCATCTACAGCTACGCGCATCTTCCACAGCGTTTCAAAACGCAACGCCAGATACGCGACGCCGACGTGCCCGGCCCGGAGACGAAGCTCGCGCTGCTCGGCACAGCGGTCAACACGCTGGCAGATGCCGGGTACGAGTACATCGGCATGGATCACTTCGCCAAACCCGACGACCCGCTCACCCGCGCTCTGCGCAACGGAACGCTGCAGCGGAACTTCCAGGGCTACACGACGCACCGACAGTGCGATCTCGTGGCGTTGGGGGTGAGCGCCATCAGCTCGGTAGACGGCGTGTACTGCCAGAACGCGAAGACTCTGGACGAATACAACGCGGCCGTAGACGCGGGCGAGCTGCCCATCGAACGGGGTGTTGCGCTCACGGATGACGACCGGCTGGTACGTGCCGTCATCCAGAAGCTGATGTGCGCCTCAACGCTGGACATCCGCGCGTTCGAAGCAGAGCACGACATTGATTTCCGCGACTATTTCGCTGACGAGATGCGTGCGCTCGTAGCCTTTGAGGCTGACAACCTTCTCGAGATCGAAGACGACGCCATACACATTACTGAACGCGGCCGCTTCCTCATTCGAAACATCTGTATGACCTTCGACCGGTACCTGCCGCAAGCGAAGGAACAGCGGTTCTCGAAGGCGATCTGACACGGGCTACTACGCCGGGTTGTCCTCTGCCTGCTCAATGAGCTGACGTTTGGGAAACAGGTGCTCGCCACAACGCCAGCAGTAGGTTGCCTCCCCCGAGTGCCCTTCCGCTGAACAGTTGGAACACACCCGGGTATTGGCCCGACGCCGGCTGGCTTCCGAGAGCTCCAGCGTGACGATACCCGTGGGGATGGCGATGATCCCGTAACCGAAAATCATGATGACCGTTGCAAGGGCCTGGCCCAGCGGTGTGTGAGGCGCCAGGTCACCGTACCCCACCGTGGTCAGCGTGATCACTGCCCAGTAGATGGAACGGGGTATGCTGGTGAACCCGTGCTCTTCCCCCTCGATCAGGTACATCAGCGAGCCGAATATCACCACGAGCGTAATCACCGTCGTGATGAACACGGTGATCTTCCGACGGCTGGCCACCAGCGCCTGCATGAGCATCTCGGCTTCGCCGACATAACGCACCATCCGCAGCACCCGGAACACCCGCAGCACGCGCAGGATACGGATCACCAGCATGTACTGAGCGTCCGCAAAGATCAGGCTGAGATAGGTGGGGAGTATGCCGAGCAGGTCGATGATGCCGTAGAAACTGCGCGCGTAGAGCGCCTTCTCACGGATGCACCAGAGCCGGACCAGATACTCGATGGTGAAGGCAATGGTGAACGCCCATTCGAAGAAGTAGAGCACGTGACCGTAACGTTCGTGCACCCAGGCCACACTATCCAGCATGACGGCGAGCACACTGGCCAGAATGGTGACAATCAACGCTACGTCGAATGCCTTTCCTGCGGGGGTGCCCGCCTCGAAGATGATGATACGGATGCGATCCCGCAGAGACGGCGAACTCTGTACGGGCGGGTTGTCGAGTGGGTCAGGCATTGGCCTAACCTACCAAAGAAAGCAGGCGGAACGTAGCCGTTCCGCCACTTTCTCTTCAGGCGTTGTGAGGGTCAGTGCACCTGCACTTCGATCTGACGCGGCTTGGCCTTTTCCTGCTTCGCCACGGTCAGATGCAGCACACCGTTTTCGGATCGGGCGGTAATGCCGTCTTCGTCGATGTTTTCCGGCAGCCGGAAACTGCGAACGAATTTTCCGTACTGGCGTTCCACGCGGTGCACCCGCTCATTTTCCACTGTTTCGCGAGTGCGCTCTCCGCTCACGGTGAGCACACCGTCTTTCAACGATACGGCGATGTTGTCTTTCGCAACCGCCGGCACCTCGAGGGCGATCTCGTAGGCTTTGTCGTTTTCGGTGATGTCTACCGCCGGCGACCACTCGTCACGGCTCAGGGATTCTCCTGCATTGGCAAAAGTGCGGAACAGGTCATCAAAGGGGCTGTATCGAACAAGGCTCATGAACGTATCTCCTATCGGGCAATAATCAACTGCACTGACAGGTAAATATGCGCTGAAGCGCGATTTCAAAGATCTTGAAGAAAAATATTTTGACCCTATATGGACCCGCTTGGTCGGTTTATTTGACCAGGCGCAAACAGAACGGATAGCGGTATTCGACCCCCTCATTGGCCTGGATGGCCGCAAGGATGGTCATCACCAGAACGGCGAGCCCGAGAAGCGGCAACAGAAATATCCCCACAACCAGCAGCACCAAAACAGCACAGACTACCGCCGCAATACAGGCAGTAATCTGAAAATTGAGCGCTTCTTTGGCCTGACCCACCACAAAGTCCGACTCACCTTTTTTGAGCTGCCAGATCACGAAAGGCGCGAGCAGGTTGCCAAACGGAAACAGGAATCCCGCCAGCGTCGACAGGTGTGCCCCCATCGCCCATTGCTCTTCTTCACGTTCGGTCATCTGTTTCTCCCTCGCAAGCTACTCATTTTTTCTTAGATGGTAGGCGGTATTGGTGATCCGCTCCACGCCCTGAGATCGAAAGTGCGGCGGCACCTGATCGCTCGAACTGCTCTCGAGAACATTTACCGTGCATCGTTTGCCGTAGAGCTCACGCACTTCGTCTTCGGAAACCGAATGCGGCGGTCCGGCAACGAGGGCCTGATCGTACTCCACCGTCAGAAGAAGTATCTGCACGTCATCATCAAGAACCCGGAGCAGATGGTCGGCATAGCGACGGCGCATGTCCACCGGCAGCGCCACCAGCGAACCGCGATCAAAACAGGCACGCACACCTTTGAGATGAGCAGCAGTGAGATCGAAGAAATCGCCCTGATAGATTTCGGCGGTCTGCCCCCGGTGACATGAGAGCCCCTGCTCCTCGGTCACACTCACCGGTTCGCCGGATTCGTCAAAGTAAGCATCGACCGCCAGCTCAGAGAGCTCGATGCCCAGCACCTTATGACCCTGCATGGAAAGCCAGCGCATATCGCGTGTCTTTCCGCACAGCGGCACGAATACAGGACACGCAGCAGGCAGATCCAGGCCCGGCCAGTGGCGCACAAGCGTCGGATTGAATTGCTCCTGATGGAAGCCGATCTGGTTCTTCGACCAGCGCTCGAGCCAGAACCGGCGTTCCATTACTTCAAGCCCTTTCGAGTAGCGTGATGGGGGCCTGCGGCAGCACCGGCGTTGCGCGGATCCGCCATACCGGCGAATCCGCCATCCACACGCATGACCGAGTTGGCATCGCCGATGCCACGCCCAAACGGCATGACCACGAAGTTTTCATGCCCCAATCCCCGCAACCGGTCCAGGGTATCGGGGCTCAAGCCTCGCGCCTCATAGACCACACGATCTGGTTGCCATTGATGGTGGAAGCGCGGGCTGGACACCGCGTCGGACAGGTCCATGCCATGGTCGATGACATTCATGATCACCTGCAGGGTGGTCGTAATGATCGTACTGCCGCCCGGAGATCCCGTAACGAGCAACGCCTGCCCATCACGGGCAACAATCGTCGGCGTCATGGAGCTCAGCATGCGTTTGCCCGGCTCGATGGCATTGGCCTCACGGCCGAGAAGCCCATAAAAGTTCGGTGTATCGGGCTTGGCGGAGAAGTCATCCATTTCGTTGTTAAGCAGCACGCCAGTGCCAGCCGCAACGATTTTCGAACCGTACGACAGGTTCAGCGTCGTCGTGTAGGAGACCGCGTTACCGTACTTGTCGATGACCGAAGCGTGGGTGGTATCGGGACTTTCGGGTGGGGCAGACCCCGGGGCGATGTCTTCGCTGCGGCTCGCCTCATCGGGGTTGAAATCATCGAACCGCTTCCGCGCGTACTCTTTGCTGATCAGCGTGCTCACAGGCACGGGAAAGAAGTCCGGATCACCGAGATGCTCAGCCCGATCCGCATATGCGCGCCGCTCGGCCTCTATCACGTGATGAACCGCCTCGGCGCTGCTGAAGCCCATGGCGCCGATATCGTAGGCCTCCAGCATGTTGAGCATCTGCACCACGAGGACACCCCCGGACGAAGGCGGCGGCATGCTGATGATTTCGTGGCCACGATAGCGCCCGACAATCGGCTCCCGCCAGGCACTTTCGTAGCCGGTCAGATCTTCATGGGTGATCAGACCGCCGCCACGGACCATCTCGGCGACCAGAAGGTCGGCTGTTCGGCCTTCATAGAAGCCAGCCCGGCCAGACTTGCTGATACGCTTCAGAACGGCCGCGAGATCGGGCTGCCTGAAGCGTTCACCCTGAAGGAACGGCTGACCATTTCTGCTGAAAACAGCCATGCTCGCCGCATAAGGTGCGAAGTCATCGAGCCGGCGGGCGAATGAGCGGGAAAGATCACGATCGAGAGCAAACCCGTCTGCAGCAAGACGAATGGCGGGAGCAATGACCTCCCTGCGACTCTTCGTTCCGTACTTTTCCAGCACATCGAGTAGCCCGGCTACCGAACCCGGCACACCCACCGCCAGATGTGAATGGGTGGACAGGCGCGGTACTACGTTGCCGTCCTTGTCGAGATACATGTCGCGGGTGGCCCCGAGCGGCGCCCGCTCCCGATGGTCGTTGGCCGCAAGCGTGCCATCAGCCATGCGGATGACCATGAAGCCGCCACCACCGAGATTACCTGCAGAGGGGTATGTGACCGCCAGCGCGAAGCCCACGGCAACGGCCGCATCCACCGCGTTGCCGCCATCTTCGAGTATCTGCGCCCCGACCTCGGACGCCAGCCTGGAACGGCTGGCCACCATACCGCCATTGGCAAACTCCGCTTCCGGCGCGATGGCAAGAGCCTCTGCGCAGACAAAGAGCAGCACAATCGCCTTTGAGCGGCGGTACAAATTCTTCATGGCTCTCAATACACTCCGGAACATAGGGGAAACGTGAGCATTCTGAACAATGCCACCCGAGCCAGCAACAACACCCGATGCAGGACAACTGAGGCGCATCGCTCTCGCTGCACAGGGCCTGCAGCGCAAAACGCCGTTCGGTCGCGGCAAAGGGGCTGTGCACCGCACGATAGAGCACCTGGGCTATGTGCAGATCGACACCATTTCCGTGATCGAGCGCGCGCACCACCACGTGCTCGGCAGCCGCGTGCCCAACTACCAGCCAGCGATGCTGGATCGATTGCTCGGCGAACGGAAAGTTTTCGAATACTGGTTCCACGCAGCTGCATTCCTGCCCATGCGGGACTTTCGCTTTGCGCTGCCCAGAATGCAGTCGTTTCGCGAAGGCAAAGAAAACTGGATGAGAAGCCGGGACCGGAAGCTGATGCGGGAGGTGCTGGACCGCGTCCGCAGCGAAGGGCCGCTGCGGGCCAGAGATTTCGAAGACACCCGCGACCGTTCAGGCACATGGTGGGACTGGAAGCCGGCAAAGCGGGCGCTGGAGCAGCTGTTCATGCAGGGAGACCTCCTGATCAGCGAACGCAATGGGTTCCAGAAAACCTACGATCTGGCAGAGCGGGTTCTGCCCGAAGGCACAGATCTGAGCAAACCCAGCGACTTGGAATTTGCCGGCTATCTCGTAGACACCACACTACGGGCACATGGATGCGCGACTCTGAAATCGTTTTCGCACCTGCGTCGGGGTCGCGAAGTCAGAAACAACATCAGGCAGGTGCTGCTGAACAAAGCCGAGACAGGAGAGATCACGGTTCTCGAACAGAGCAACGGACCGGCATGGTACGCTCTGTCCGATCATCTGAACGCAAGAACACCGAGAGTGGATCCGCTGCAGGTACACATACTGTCACCTTTCGACAATGCGGTGATCCACCGGGACCGCACTCAGGCACTGTACGATTTCGACTACCGCCTGGAATGTTACGTACCCGAGCAGAGCCGGCTCTACGGATATTTCTGCCTGCCCATTCTCATGGGCGATCAATTCATCGGTCGCGTCGATGCCAAAGCCCACAGGCGGGAGCAGCGGTTGGAGCTGAAGCATCTGCATCTGGAAAATCTGCTCTCAGATGATCAAACAATCGCACTCGCCGAACGGCTGATTCAGTTCGCTGGGTTCAACGGCTGCGACCACATCACCCTATCGCGAGTCACACCCTCCGGAAACAAGACACAACTGCAATCCGCAATCAGGAGCATCGAATGACCAACCTGCTGATCGAAATCGACGAACTGGCCTCCCGACTGGACGAACCGAGCCTGCGCATCTTCGACGCCTCCGTGTATCTGCGCCCCGCGGAGAACGGCTATCGTGCCGAATCAGGTCTGGAGACCTACAGTCAGCGGCACATCCAGGGCGCGGCATTTCTGGATCTCATCCAGGACCTGTCCGATACAACAACGGGGCTCGGTTTCTCGCTCCCTGACAGCGCGTCCCTGGCGAACGCCATCGGTGAGGCCGGCATAGGCAACGACCACAACGTCGTGCTCTATTCTTCCGGCCACATGATGTGGGCGACCCGTGCATGGTGGCTGCTCCATCACATCGGCCACAAGAACGTTCGCGTGCTCAACGCCAGCATCGACCAGTGGATTGAAGCCGGCCATCCGGTGGAGGAAGGGCAGCAATCGTACGCTCCCACCACCTTCGACCCAGCACCGAGGGCTGATGTGTTCGTCGATCTGGAAGGTATGCAAACCGCTGAGGGCCTGGCCTGCACCGTCAACGCCCTTACACGTGAGATGTACACCGGCGAGGGCGATTTCCACTACGGCCGTCGCGGGCACATACCCGGGAGCCTGCACCTGCATTTCGACGAACTCATGGACGACGATCGCTTCCGCCCGGTTGATGAACTCAAAGCCGTGCTGGGCAACCAGGGGCTCCTCGAGAAAGAGCGCCTCATCACCTACTGCGGTGGGGGCATTGCCGCCACGGTCAATGCGTTTGCCTGCAAACTCTGCGGCCACGATAACATCGCCGTCTACGATGGCAGCATGAGCGAGTGGGTGGGCGCCGGGATGCCGCTCACCGAAGGGTCAGCACCTTGACTGGACAACTCCCGAAGCCGGACTAGGCTTCGAATGTAACGGATGCACAAGCCGGTCAGGGAAGACCATTTAGCTCTCGTTCATTTCCGGTTCACTGCCGGTTCAGAGCAGGGCCTTCATCATCGCTTCACCTCATGAAAGGAGATCGATATGAAGGCTTTCTCACTCTCTCTGCTGTCACTCATGCTGATCGCACCGCTTGCTTCAGTCGAAGCGGGTTCCCGCCACGAAAAGAGATTTCACGACAGGTCTCAGCAAGTCACTCTGCGTGTTCACGGTTACCACGACCGCGTCAACTTCAAACGTCTGCTCGCCAGGCAGGCCGGTCTCGATGGCGACCGCTACAGACTGCTCGGCATGACCCTGCACCATCATCGGCCGAACCGTCACAGAAGGCATCACGAGGGCCACTACTGGGGTGAACGCCGCCGCCCCCGCAATACCTACATCGACCTGCGTCGCTCCAGCGACGGCAGCGCCTGGCGGGTCAACATGGGCCGGTGGCACAACGTGCGATCCGTCACCCTTCATCTGAGTCCACTCCGCCGCCACCATGACCGCCGCCCGATAAGACAGGCCCCACGACGCTACGAACGCAGATATCACGACCGTTGGTAGAAACCCTGCCCACAGGTCTATGATCCTCAGCATCAACCCTGTGAGTATGCTGAGGATCACGATATGACCAATCTGGCCGACATCGCCCCAAAGTTCATCGAAATGGCTCACCAGATCATCTGGTGCACCGCGGCCACCGTCGATACGAAAGGCCGCCCGAGATCAAGGGTGCTGCACCCGATCTGGGAATGGGACGGCGAAACGCTCACCGGCTGGATCGCCACCGGCAGAACCCCCCTGAAAGCGGCGCACCTGGATGCCAACCCGTTCGTTTCCTGCAACTACTGGTCGCCGAACCAGGACACCTGCGTCGCAGAGTGTCACGCCGCCTGGGTGACGGACGCCGAAACCAAGCATCGTGTCTGGGATCTGTTCGCCAACGGTCCTGAACCGGTCGGCTACGATCCGGCATCCATACCGATCTGGGAAAACGCCGATAGCCCCGGCTTCGACCCCCTCAAACTGGAGCCATGGTACCTGCGGGTGATGCCCGGCGAATCGCTGATGAACGGCACGTACGCATCAGAAAGCTGGAAGCGTTCGTAGGCAGGTCACTCGAGGAAGACGAACTTTCGCGAGAGCGTGAAGTTGTTGATGGTGCCCAGCGCTGAGCCGCAGGCCAGCGCCACCATCGGGTAATCGGCAAGCCCGCCCGCAAGCACGAGCCATGTGTAGCTGCCCAGATTGATGGCAGCCCCCATGATCTGCACGGTCATGTAACGCCGGAAGCTCACCTCACGAGGATGGATGCCATAGGTGTAGTGCGAGTTGAAGTAGTAGGTAACCCAGACGGCGCCTGCAAACGCCACGAGGCGGCTGATGATCGGGTCGATATCGAATGCGTGCACCATCACGCCGAGCACCGAAATGTCCACCAGAAAGCCGAGTGCGCCCACCAGCAGAAACCGTTTGATGTGCCGCTTCAGCAAACTGTGCTCTCCCCCAGATACGAAACTCGCAGCACTTTCCTTCTGACCACCAGACGGCCAAACTGTGCCGATGGCACCTATTATCTGTCCTCAGAGCCGCGTGGACAAAGCGTGGATCGACTATAACGGCCATATGAACATGGCCTACTACAATGTGGTGTTCGATCAGGGTGTCGACCACGCCTACGATCTGCTCGGCATCGGCGCTGACTACGTTCGAAATTGCGGCGGTTCGGTGTTCACCATGGAAGTGCATGTGCACTACCTGCAGGAACTGTCCCTCGACGATCCCATAGAGGTGCACTTCCGTCTGCTCGACTTCGACGCCAAACGGGTGCACTTTTTCGAAGAGATGTACCACGCATCAAAAGGCTACCTGGCTGCAACTTCCGAGCAGCTTGGCCTGCACGTCGACAT
>JAUIKX010000356.1 GCA_030430515.1 Gammaproteobacteria bacterium
CGAAGGGGGGTAGGTTTTGAATTCACCCATATGTGAAAAGCTGGGCATCGAGTTTCCGCTGTTTGCGTTCAGTCACTGCCGGGATGTCGTCGCGGAGGTGTCCAAAGCCGGCGGTATGGGGGTGCTCGGTGCTGTTGGTCACACACCTGAGTCTCTGGAGATCGAACTCGCGTGGATCGACGAGCACGTGGACGGCAAACCTTATGGCGTTGACCTCATTGTTCCGACGAGCATGGATGCCAAGGAAGGCGGGCTGACCCCCGAAGACCTGGTGGCCCGGGTGCCGGCGGGACACAAACGTTACGTCGAGCAGATACTCGCGGAGCATGGTATTCCCACGGACGACCTCTGGGAACGCACCATCGGCGAGGACTTCGGCGACAATCTGCGAGCGGTCGGTGCGTCTGCGCAGCTGTACGTGGCCATGTCTCATCCCGTTAGCCTGGTTGTCAATGCGCTGGGCGTGCCGCCGCCGTTCATGATGGAGGCGGCAAGAAGCAAAGGCGTTCTCGTTGGTGCGCTGGCGGGTTCGAAGGAACATGCCATCAAACACGCTGAAGCGGGCATCGATGTGATCATCGCAGCGGGCGGCGAAGCCGGCGGCCACTGCGGTGAGATCGCGACGATGGTGCTGGTACCCGAGATCGTCGAGGCGGTCGCCGAGTACGGTGATTTCTGTGTGCTTGGCGCGGGCGGTATCGTCACCGGTCGGCAGATGGCCGCCTGCATGGCCATGGGCGCTCAGGGTGCCTGGACGGGCTCGGTCTGGCTCACCACTGCAGAAGCGGAAACCCATCCTGTGGTCAAAGAGAAGATGCTCACCGCCACATCGCGCCAGACCATCCGTTCGCGAAGCCGCACCGGTAAGTACACCCGCCAGCTTCGTTCCCCATGGACCGACGCGTGGGCAGCACCGGATGCGCCGGAGCCATTAGGCATGCCGCTGCAGGGCCTCATCAGCGGCCCTGCGCTCAATAAGATCGACAAACTGGCCCTGGCCGGTGACCCGGGCGCCAAAGCGCTGGCTACCTATTGGGTGGGGCAGGGTGTAGGGTTGATGAACCAGAGCGTCTCGGCGCGAACGGTGGTATTCGATTTCATGGAGGACTTTGCTGCCGCGGCAGAGCGGCTTTCGTCTTTCGTCGGCGAATAGCAGGTCAACGGTCCTGGGAGGGGCGGGCATATGAAGAACGTAACGATCCTGGCAGCGGTCTTTGCACCGATGCTGCTACTTGCGGGCTGCTACCAGCAGGACAACGATGCGCCCACGGTCCCGGAACAGGGCATCTGGCGACAGCCGCTCTTCGAAGGGCTTGGCGACATTCACCAGCCGGTGACAACCGAGTCCGACACCGCTCAGGCGTACTTCGATCAGGGACTCAGCCTGGCCTATGCTTTCAACCATGCGGCAGCGGATTTCGCATTCAACGAAGCCGCGCTCAACGACCCGGATTGCGCCATGTGCTATTGGGGCAGTGCCCTGGTGCTCGGCCCCAACGTCAACGCCGGCATGGATCCGTCGAGCGCACCCCGCGCGTATGCGCTGGCCAAACGGGCGCAGGAACTGGCCAGCAGGAACGGCACCGAGCTGGAAAGGCGGCTGACGGATGCGCTCGTTCTGCGCTATGCAGAGGACGCCCCGGAAGACCGAACGGGGCTTGATGAAGCGTACGCTGACGCCATGCGCAGCATTGCCGCCGATTATCCCGACAACATCGACGTTCAGGCCCTGACCGCAGAAGCGTTGATGGACCTGCATCCCTGGGATTTCTGGCTGGCCGACGGCGAGGACCGTCCCTGGACCGAGGAGATCATCACCGTCCTGGAAAATGCGCTGGCCGCTAACCCGAACCACGCGGGTGCCATTCATCTTTATATACATGCGGTCGAGCAATCGCAGCATGCTGACCGCGCAGAGCCTTACGCTGACAAGCTGGCGGATATCGCGCCGGCAGCGGGACACCTCGTTCACATGCCTGCGCACATCTACATGCGTGTTGGCCGTTACCACGACGCAACGCTCAATAACATGCGAGCCGTGGATGCCGACGCGGCCTTCGTATCGGTCTGCCGGTCCAACAGCCCGATCTACCTTGCCGGCTACATCCCGCACAACTGGCATTTCGGTTGGGTGACAGCCGCCATCGAAGGGTGGAGCGAGCAGGCTTATGCCATGGCGGAAGGTACCGCCTCCGGACTGACCCCGGAACTTCTGCGAGCACCGGGAATGGGTGTGGCGCAACATTTTCTCATGCAGCCGCTGTTCGCGCGTCTGCGATTCGGAGACTGGCAGACGGTGCTCGATACGCCGGCACCGGATGAGGATCTGGTTTATG
The DNA here is from genome assembly GCA_030430515.1 of Gammaproteobacteria bacterium. Classification (GTDB taxonomy): domain Bacteria; phylum Pseudomonadota; class Gammaproteobacteria; order Pseudomonadales; family Azotimanducaceae; genus SYFY01. The sequence goes on from JAUIKX010000356.1 coordinate 2,337, forward strand.
CGTTGGGTATCTGGCACTACGCTCAGGCCCGAGCCCACGTCGGTATGGGCAGCCTCGAGGCGGCTCGCGCCGGGCTGCAGGAGCTGCGAAACGTCCAGAACAGCGACGCCATTGCCGAGCTTGCTTTCTTTACGGAGCAGGGCAAAGGCAGCAGCCTATTGAGTATCGCTGAGAGGGTGCTGGCGGGCGAGCTCCTGGCCGCGGAGGGTTCGCTGGATGAAGCGAAGCGGGCACTGGAAGAGGCGGTGGCCCTGGAAGATGCGCTTCCCTACAGCGAACCACCGGACT
>JAUIKX010000056.1 GCA_030430515.1 Gammaproteobacteria bacterium
GACGATCAGCTGGGTGGGTACCACCGGATTGACCTGAGCAGGATCGCCGCCTTTGTCGGCGATCGCATCACGGAGCCCCGCCAGGTCGACAAGGGCTGTCTGGCCCAGGATATCGTGGCAGACCACACGCGCCGGGAACCAGGGAAAATCAAGTTCGCGCTTACGTTCGACGATCTGCCGCAGACAGTCGTCGAGCTGCTCCGGCTCGCAGCGGCGCACCAGGTTCTCTGCCAGAACTTTGGACGTGTAAGGCAGCCCATCATAGGCACCCGGCTTGATGGCCTCTACAGCTTCGCGGGTGTCGAAATAATCTGTTCCCGCACCAGGCAGGGGTTTTCGGTGTTCTTGGTTCATGCGGTGCTCTGCGCTACGTCAAAGCACCGCATTTTACCATCAGTCGGCCCTTATTCCGGCACTTTCAGCGCGAGAAATACTGGCGCTTCGTTGCGGCGCACCAGTACCGGCACACTTCGCCCTGCCGGCAGCTCATCGACCACCCGCTCGAAATCCGCTACAGACTGGATCACGGAGTTGTTCAGCCGCAGAATCACATCGCCGCGACGGATACCCGCTTCTGCCGCTGCGCCGCTGGCGCTGGTGACCCGCACGCCACCATCTACGCCCAGGCGGTCAGCAATGGCATCACCAAGCGATTCAACCTGCAGCCCGAGGGAGGTGTCGTTGCTGGCCACCTCTTCCTCACCGCCACCTCCCGGCAGCTCACCGATCGTAATCTCGAGATCGATCGTCTTGCCTTCGCGCACGACTTCCAGCTCCGCTTTCGAATTGGCCGGGGTACGGCCGACGTAGTGCGGCAGCTCACCCGAGCGATCGATGTCATGACCGTTGAAGCTGACGATGATGTCGCCTTCGCGCAGACCGCCACGATCTGCCGGGCTGTCTTCGAGCACGCGGGAAACCAGCGCACCGCCCGGCCGATCGAGACCGAATGACTCCGCGAGGTCCCTGTTGACCTCCTGGATGATGACACCCAGCCAACCGCGGCTGACGCGCCCGTGCTCTCGCAACTGCTCCACCACTTCCATGGCCACATCGATGGGAATCGCAAACGACACGCCCATGAAGCCTCCGGAATTGGAGTAGATCTGCGAGTTGATGCCGACCACCTCACCCTCGAGGTTGAACAACGGCCCACCGCTGTTACCCGGATTGATCGCCGCGTCTGTCTGGATGAACGGCACGTAATTTTCATCCTGCGCCGTGGGCAGGCTGCGCCCTTTGGCACTGACGATCCCGGCGGTCACCGAGTAGTCGAAACCAAACGGCGAACCGATCGCCAGCACCCACTCTCCGACATCGAGATTCTCTGAACGACCGATCTTAACCGTAGGAAGCCCTTTGGCGTCGATCTTGAGCAGCGCGAGATCAGACCGACGATCGGAACCGACCACCTCCGCATCGAGCACGCGCCGATCGTTCAGCCGTACTTTGACCTCGTCAGCACTGGCGACCACATGGTAGTTGGTGAGTATGTAGCCGTCTTTCGAGATGATGAAGCCGGAGCCGAGTGATTGCGCATCCCGATCAGGCCGCCGAAAGCGGTCCGGCGGAAAGAAGCGCCGGAGAAAGTCTTCCATCTCATCGTTGGGTGCGCCGGGGATGTTTTCCCGCCCGCGCCGGCTCGACCCCGCATGCCGTACCGTTGAGATGTTAACGACCGCAGGAGACTGCTCATCGACCAGCTCGGTGAAATCCGGCAACGATGCGGCACTGGCGGGCGTCCCGCCAAGAAGCAACATTGAACCGGCCAGAAGCAGAACCGCTGCGAACACTTTCTTCAAATCTAAAATCACAGTATTCCTCAATCAGTGATGTTGAACGGGGGATGCTCTGCATTCAGATCATCTACCCCTGAGGTTAGATGCGCGAGCGTTCGATTTGGTCGCATGTTTTTTTCCTGTCGCGCACAGACAAACATACAAACAAACACACCCGCCGCCAGCGATGCCGGGCCGGCTACAGGCTGCGCCACTTGCGACACGATAAGCGCCACCATACAAGCAACCAGCACCGGCAGGCCAAAAAGCTTCAGCAGCACACCGTTGAATGCCTGCCCGGAAACATGCAGCCACGCAGGGCCGTCCGGCAACGCAGAAATCGGGGCATCATCCGGTAATTTCAAGGCCTCCAGACGACCGGCACCACATCCTCTGCACGCTGCACATTCTGGCGGCGCCACGCTGAACAGACGCTGACCGTCCGCCTCTGTGTGCACCCGGCCTTCGCGCACCAGAGGGCTCATCGTGATGACTCGAAACCGCTCAGGATCCGCTCGGCCGTGTCATCGGGCAGCTCACCAACGAGGGTGAACAGATACTCCGCCCCTTCGCCGTCCTGCATACGCCTGTTGAGCGTTACCGTCGCGCCCATCCTCGAGCGCATGGAGCCGGCGCCCTGTTGCGGCATCGACTCGATGAATACGGAAAATGCCGCCAGGCCATCGGAGTACATCAACGTGTGCACGGAACTCAGGTCTGACGGCTTGCGACGGATGTCTGAAGCCGTCATGCGAAAGCCGCCCGGCAGCCATGCCGCGGTCCACGGCACATCCGCGTGCGTCCCTCCCGAGGCCGGAGGTTTGCTGAGCCGTAAGTGGCTGATCATCGCGCCATCGCCTTCATGGCCGCGCAAGGCGGCGTCATCGACTTCGTTGCCGAACGCGATTCGGCTGAACTGAAAGATCTCGAGACGCTGGCCGCCGGCGCTGACGAGCTCAGATCGCAGCAACATGGCATTGGCCTCATCCAGCCACAGGCGGTAGCCGTAACGGTCTGCATCCCTGGACTGCACGTCGATGCGCACCGCCAGACGGTCGGCGATGCGCTCTGAGCCGGCCAGAGTCAGGCGGTAGTGATCCTGTACATTCTGATAGCCCCGCACGAAGGCGCGAGCGAATGGCCCTGATGGAATGCTCGACTCGAGCTCCAGAAGCTCGTCTCCCGGCATGACGATGCAGGCCACTTCATCGCCCTTACGAACTATCTCGCGCCGCTTGCCGTTCAGATGCACCAGCCGCTCGCGCTGCACCCCATCGACTTCTTTGTGAACCACTCTCAGGCTGGCCAGATCGGAACCGTTGAAATAGCTGAACGTACCGTCGTAGCTCAACTCGCGGAAAGCGCGGTCCATCCGCTCGAGCCAGGCATGCGGGGTGTCTGCCGTATCCCGGTCTGCGGCGAACACGGGCATGACTGCCGCACCCACCAGCAACACCAGCGCCTGAACCAAGCGGAGTGCGTTGGAGGCGGAAGCGCTATAGATTCTTCCAGGCACTACTCGGAACGCGCCGGCTCATCGGCGACCACCACTTCGGGCGCCTTCTCGAACGTCACCATCTTGACGAAAGGCAGCATGCCGCCTGCGTTGAGCCCGGTCTGCTGCACATGGTGCATCACATACGCGTTGTTGCGGGTGAGGTCCTGCTCATGGGTCAACGCGGGAGCGTCGTCTACGCGATCGGGTCCCGCATCGGGCACCGTAAGCACAGCAACTCCGGCGCCCGGGGGTTGCTCTTCGAGGACTCCGGAACCGAACAGCACCGCCGCGGCAACGCCGAACGCCACGGCAAACCCAACGGCACGCCCCATCCAGGGAGATGAGGCGCCACCGGCAACAGGGGCCTCGATTTCAGTCACGACGTTTTCGGCCTCAATCTCAGCAAGCTCATAGTCCAGCGCTTCCCAGATACGGGTACGCAGCGCATCGCGGCTCCGCAGGGAGGTGTCTGTGGTGCGCTCTGCAAGCACCGCACTCACCAGGTGGTAGCGCTCCCAGGTATCGCGAAGCACACGGTCCTTTCCCGCCTCGTCCATGACCCGGCGCAGCTCGAACTCGTCTGCTTCACCGTCCATGGCCGCGGAAAGCGATTCTCTCAGCTTTTCAGACATACCCGTCAGTCTTACCCGTCAGTCGTTGCTTTTAGTTGTTGCCGTCAGTTGTTGCCGTCAGCCAGCCCCGTCAATCAACCCGTCAATCAACTCCGTCAATCAACTCCGTCAATCAACTCCGTCAATCAACTCCGTCATCCGAACCCGATTAACCCGATTTGTGTCCCATTGGTCCGAAAATTCGTCCAAAAGTTCAATTATTCTGTCTCATTCTGCATCGCCCCGCAGCAGCGGTCGGATACGCTGGTCGATAGTATCCCGTGCCCGGAAGATCCTGGACCGCACGGTGCCCACCGGGCAGTCCATGACCTGCGAAATCTCCTCATAGCTCAAGCCTTCGAACTCTCTCAACGTCACAGCGCTCCGAAGGTCGTCCGGCAGTTCGGCGATCGCGGCGTCGATGGCCTCGCGCAGCTCATCCCTCGCGAGGCTGGATTCCGGACTTTCCACATCACGCAGGTAGTCCCCGCCATCCATCTGCTCCCCATCGGCAATATCCACATCGACGCCCGGGGGTCTGCGGCTGCGGGACGCCAGGTAGTTTTTCGCCGTATTCACGGCGATGCGGTAAAGCCAGGTGTAGAACTGACTCTCGCCACGGAACCGCGGCAATGCCCGGAAGGCCTTGATGAACGCCTCCTGCGTGACATCGAGCACTTCGTCCTGATCACGCACGTAGCGGGCGACGAGGTGCTGAATCTTCTGCTGGTAACGGCTGAAAAGCAGGTCGAATGCCGCACGATCGCCTTTCTTCACACGGCGAACCAATTCCCTGTCGGTGTCCTCTGCCACGCCTCGCCGATCTTCTTTCCGGTGGTTTATGCGGCGATATTCTGACCGCTTGGCGATGTTTATACTAGCTGGCACCAGATTCCGGATGTCCTGCACATGACCCAGCGATTCGCGACAGACGTTCTCATCATCGGCGGCGGTGCCGCCGGCCTGTCTGCTGCACTGCATCTGGCGCCGCACGTGCGGGTCACCGTCCTCTGCAAGGGCGATATTTCCAGCGGCTCATCGCACTGGGCTCAGGGCGGGGTGGCCGCGGTGATGTCCGAAGAAGACAGCGCCGCCTCTCACGCTCAGGACACGCTGACCGCTGGCGCCGGGCTCTGCGATCCGGACACCGTCGAATTCACCGTCAACAAGGCGCCCGAAGCGATACGCACGCTCATCGAGCTGGGCGTAGAGTTCGATATGGAAGGCAACGCTTACCACCTCACCCGCGAGGGCGGCCACTCTTTCCGGCGAGTTCTGCACGTCGCCGACGCCACGGGCCGGGCTATCACCGAAACGCTGAACCAGGCCGTGCTCGACCACGAGAACATCGAGCTTTTCAGCGACCGGATCGCCATCGATCTGATCAACCGTTCACGGCTCGGGCGCTACTCCAGCCGCTGCGCCGGCGCCTACGTGCTGAATCAGTCCACCGGCCACGTGGAAGTTTTCCAGGCAAAGTTCGTGATTCTGGCCACAGGCGGGGCGAGCAAGGTGTATCTGTACACGTCGAACCCCGACAGCTCCACCGGCGACGGCATCGCCATGGCCTGGAGGGCCGGATGCCGCATTGCTAACATGGAGTTCAACCAGTTCCACCCGACCTGCCTGTTCCACCCTCACGCCAAGTCGTTTCTCATCTCTGAGGCCGTGCGCGGCGAAGGTGGCGTGCTGACGCTGAAAGACGGCAGACGCTTCATGGACCGTTTTCATGAGCTCGGTGAGCTGGCGCCACGGGATATCGTCGCGCGCGCCATCGACCATGAAATGAAACGCACGGGTGAGGACTGTGTCTATCTGGACATCTCCCACCGCTCACCCGAGTTCATCAAGGCACACTTCCCCACCATCGCCGCTCGCTGCCTGGATTTCGGCATCGATATGACCCGCGAGCCCATCCCGGTGGTTCCGGCTGCCCACTACACGTGCGGGGGCGTGCTCGTGGACCAGTTCGGCGCCACGGACGTACCCGGCCTTTTCGCGATCGGCGAATCGAGCTGCACCGGCCTGCACGGCGCCAACCGCCTCGCGTCCAACTCTCTTCTGGAGTGTCTGGTCTTCGCCCGATCCTGCGCCGATCAGATCCGCACGATGCTCAACCAGCCCATCGAACGCGTGCGCATTCCCCACTGGGACGAGAGCCAGGTCGTCGACTCAGATGAAGACGTGGTAATCGCCCACAACTGGGAGGAGCTGCGCCGTTCCATGTGGGACTACGTGGGCATCGTGCGCACCGACAAGCGTCTGCAGCGGGCACAGCGGCGCATCGATCTGCTGAAGCAGGAGATCCACGAGTACTACAGCCACTACAGGGTCAGTCACGACCTCATCGAGCTGAGAAATCTCATCACCGTCGCCGAGCTCATCGTAAGAAGCGCCATGAGCCGGAAGGAAAGCAGAGGCCTACACTACAACCTGGATCACCCGGAGCTGCTCAAAGAGTCGGTGGACACCATACTGTTCCCGGGCTCAATCGAGCATCTGACGGTGCTGCGCCCGGCCGGCTGAGCTCGGCCGGCCTGCAACAGGCTTGCAACAGGACAGGCGCAAACATACCTTTACGGGCTCTTCAGCACCGCAGGGCCCGCTATGGATCTCCAGGAATTCCGCTCAGAAGTCAGAGACTGGTTGAAGGACAACTGCCCGGATGGTGCCCGCGGACCGGGTGAGGTTCACAACGGCAGCACTAAAATCACCTTTGCGCCGGACACCCAACAGTGGATGGAAGCCATGGCCGAGCGCGGCTGGACCGTGCCCACCTGGCCCAAAGCCTACGGTGGCGCCGGGCTGAGCGACGAAGCGGCCGTGGTGCTCTACGAAGAGCTGGCGGCGATCGACGCCCGCATGCCGCTTCTCAACATGGGCACCCGCATGCTGGGCCCAACCCTGCTGGAGTTCGGGACAGAGGAACAGAAAAAGCGCCACCTCACCCGCATCGCACAGGGCCGCGCCAACTGGTGCCAGGGCTACAGCGAGCCTGGTGCCGGCTCTGACCTCGCGGGCTTGCGTTGTCGCGCGGAAGATCAGGGCGATCACTTCCTCATCAACGGCCAGAAAATCTGGACCTCCGGCGCCCAGAGCGCCGATTGGATGTTCGCGCTGGTGCGTACCGACTTCGATGTACCGAAGCACCAGGGCATCAGCTTCGTGCTGCTGTCCATGCACCAGGATGGTGTAACCGTCCGCCCGATCCAGCTCATCTCCGGCATATCACCGTTCTGCGAGACCTTTCTGGACAATGCCGTCGCCCAGAAGGAAGACCTGGTGGGCGAGCTCAACCAGGGCTGGGCCATCGGCAAGCGCCTCCTTCAGTACGAGCGTTCCGGCCAGGGCGGGCTTGCCACAGGCGTCAGCTCCCGCCTGCCCGTGGGCGTTACGGTAGACCTGGCTGTTGAGGAAGTGGCGCAAGCGTATCTGGGCAGCAAAGACGGCCGCATCAGCGACCCCGCCCTGCGCGACGAGGTGCTGCGCTGGAAAGTCGACGACCAGGCTATGAAGCTCACCCAGAAACGGGCTCGGGAGGCGGCTGAAGGCGGCGCAACCCCAGGCGCTGAAACGTCTATCTTCAAGCTGGTTGGCTCGACCCTGGCCCGCGAGCGGCAGGAGCTCATCAGCAAACTGATGGGTACCCGGGGCCTCGGCTGGGAAGGCGGCTGGCTGACGGAAGACGAACGGGGAGCGACGCGCTCCTGGCTTGCCAGCAAAGCGGTCACCATCTACGGCGGCACGAATGAAGTGCAGGCTAACATCATCGCCAAGCGCGTACTTGGCCTGCCGGACTAGGAATAAAACAATGAGCACCGCGCATCTACTGGACCCGGAGCTGGCCCGCCTTCCTGAACTGATACCCGGCTTCAGCTTCACCGCCGAAAGCCTGCCCGATTTCCGCGAAGCGCAGAACCAGGCCATTACCCTCAATGACCCTGATGCCGCAGGCGTCATCCGCAGCGAAGTCATGGTACCGCGAAGGGACGGCGGCGAAGTGCGTGCCCTGCTCTATCAGCCGAAGACGAAGGCGCGGAATCAGCCCGGCTATCTCCACATCCACGGGGGCGGTTACATCATCGGCTCACCTGAGGGCTCCGACCTGATGAACCTGCAGATCGCGAGCACAGTCGGCACCGTGGTGCTGTCCGTCGATTACCGCCTGGCGCCAGAGCATCCGGTACCTGCGCCGCTGGACGACTGCTATGCAGGCCTTGCATGGCTTCATGGGCAGGCCGGTGAGCTCGACATCGACCCGCAGCGTATCGCCGTGGGCGGTGAGAGTGCCGGGGGTGGGCTCGCAGCCGCACTGGCCATTCACGCGCGCGATCTGGGCGAATACCCGGTGTGCCACCAGCACCTGACCTACCCGATGCTCGACGACCGCACCGGCACGGCTGATCACCCGGGTGACCCCCTGGTGGGCGAGTTCGTCTGGACACGGGAGAACAATCAGTTCGGCTGGCAGAGCCTGCTCGGCGGGCAGCCACCCGGCACACCGTGGGTGCCCGCTCGCCTCGAGAACTTCAGCGGCCTGCCATCTACGTGGATGTTCACCGCGGCACTGGATCTGTTCCGCGACGAGAACATCAGCTACGCCCAGAGCCTGATGCGCGCAGGCGTACGCACGGAGCTGGAGCTCTTCTCAGGCGCCTGCCACGGGTTCCAGATGCTGCCAGGAACCCGCCTCGGCGCCCGCTATACGCAGCGGCATCTCGAGGCGCTGGGGCGCGGGCTGGCTTGAGGTGAGCCGCTCGGCCCCTCTACGCCGGCCGCTTGCTTACTGAGCTTTGTAAGCCTTGATCTGTGCGTTGTAGTTGTCGGCGACCGTATTCATGCTGTCGACCCCACTGTTGTAGGTATCGGTCAGCACCTTCTGCTGGTCCTCGGTAATATCCCCGCCCATGGATTTCTCCATGTCTCGAAGACAGTCCAGAGCAGACTGCATCTCGCCAAGATAAGCCCGCACCGCCTTGCCGGCTGCCACCATGTCCGCCTCCGCCGCCGTAGCGCCGTCTGCGATTTGCGGCACATCGGCAAATGCACACTTGGAAACATCAAGCCCATCGGCTGCCGCCATCGAGGTGACACTCATCAAAAGAACAAAAGCAAAATGTCGCATCGGATCCCCTTCCTGTTACTACTCTGCCAGCACCAGAATGCTAGCGAATACAGCAAAGGGAATTCAACGTTCAAAGCAGCCCTTCGATCTGCGCTTTCAGAGCACGTCGCAATGCGGCGTACTCACATTCGGGCAACTCACCCTCGAACACCCAGCACGTACGCCCACCGTAAAACTGCACGGCCAGCGTGCCTGCCCAAAGCCACACCGCAGAAACCTCCGCAAGCGACCAGCGCTCGTTGCGTTCGCGCCACCGCGGCCAGGCTGACGCACACCAGAGCGCCGCGAGCCCCAACCCTGACAAGCCGAACCAGAACCAGCCGCCGGCAAGCACAAGCGCACCGACCAGGCCGCACGCCGCACTGCGCCGGAGCCCGCGCGTCAGCGTAAATTCGATCAACGCGGCCTGTCGTTGTAGGCAATGATCTTGCTGACGATGCCGGCAAGCGCCGGTGTTGGCGGCACAGCACGCTCTTGGAGCCAGTCGAAAATTTCCCAGTCTTCGAACTCGAGCAGCTCAGCATAAGCTGCCTGATCTTCGGCACTCAGGGCTTCGAACTGCTCTTCGACGAACGGCACCAGCACAAACTCGAGCTCGAGCATGCCGCGGCGGCTGTGCCAGTAAAGGCGATGGTGTTCAGTTTCTTTCACCAGAGGGATACTACCTGCATATCAACCCGCGCATCATAGCGGATTCACCCGTCACCCTGTGCGCCAGCACCCCTATCGGCAGACGTTTGACGGCCCCGCGCCTCAAACGTATTTTTGCAGGGGTCATCAACGAGCGACGTCTACCATGCGCACTTCAGAGCATCTGGCACTGCTGCAGTTCCACGGCGCAGATGCCGCCAAATTCCTGCAGGGCTACCTCACCGCAAACACGGCCAAGCTGACTGCCGATCGATGGCAGTTCTGCGCGTTGTGCAACTTGAAAGGCCGTGTGGTCGCCACCGGCTGGGCTCGAACCAGCGATTCGGGCGTGGATTGGGCGGTGCACCGGTCAGTCGCAGACCGTGTGCTGAGCTTTCTCGCGCCTTACCTACGCCTGGCTCGTTCCGAGGCAGAAAAGGCATCCGGTCATGTCGGCTTCGAAACGTCACCACAACTGCAATTCGAACTGCTCGAAAATCCGGATGACCACTCAACCGAGCTGCTGCAATACCTGTATGAACAGAAAACCGTACTGGTTGACGAACACACTTCCGAAAAGTTCCTGCCGCAGATGATCGGCCTGGTCGACGCGGGCGCCATCGATTTCAGCAAAGGCTGCTATCTTGGTCAGGAGGTGGTCGCTCGCGCCCAGCACCGCGGAGAGGTGAAGCGAAAGCTCGCGGCGGTAGCGCCCGGCGCAGCGGGGGAAAACCCAGTGGTCCTGGAAACCGAAGCCGGACTCCTGGTCGTCGAACGCGTAGTTTGAATCAGCGCACATTTCCCGCGCTCGGTACCCATAAAGAAAAAGGCACTTTTCGCAGCGTAGCTATACTCCTCTTAGTTTTCCTGGGGACCGAAAATGGCCGACCTTGCTGAAGAAATACGCGTTGAGATCACCCAAGCCGCCGAGAACGACGAGTTGGACCTGCCCACTCTGCCCGAAGTAGCGATGAAGATTCGCGAGACGGCCGAGCACCCCGATGTTTCCGTGGCCATGCTCGCGGAGGTCATCGCCCAGGACCCGTCACTGGCTGCACAGATCATCAAAGTGGCTAACTCGGCCCTGTTCAAAGGCATACAGAGTACCGAAGACATCACCATGGCCGTTGGCCGCATGGGCGTTGATTACGCTGCTAACCTCGCAACCGGTCTGGCCATGCGGCACATGTTCCAGGCGACTTCCGAGTTGATCGACCGCAAAATGCGCGACACTTGGAACCATGCCAAGGACGTCGCCGGCGTGGCGAACGTTCTGGCAAGCAGCCTCACCAAACTGGCACCGGACCAGGCGTCGCTGGCAGGGCTCACCCATAGCATCGGCGCGTTGCCGGTGCTGTCATGGGCAGAGGAAAACGATCACCTCCTGAGCGACGAGGCAACCCTCGACCGGGTCATCGAACAGGTGCAGGCACCGCTCGGCACCATGATCCTTCAGCACTGGAACTTCACCGACGACCTCGTGCGGGTACCGACGGAGATGGGTCGCTACGATCGCGAGGTCGAAACCATCGATTATGTGGATCTGGTGCAGGTGGCCAACCTGCAGTGCGTCGTCGGCACCGACCACCCGCTGACCCAGCTGGACTGGTCGAAAGTAACCGCCTTTCCGAGGCTGGGGCTTAGCGCTGAGCAGGCGCATGAAACGCTCAGCGAGCTGTCCGAGCTGTTTCAGATGTCAAAGGAAGTATTCGGATAGCAACCAATCCGAGCGGTTGACACACCACCGCCACACGCTACTGTGCCCTGCTTCGAAAGGAACCTCTTCAACACAAAGCAGGGCACAACATGCACAACCTCTTCTCCGTCAAAGACAAGCGCGTGATCGTCACCGGCGGTTCCCGCGGTATCGGCGAGATGATCGCCGCAGGTTTTCTCGCCAATGGCGCAAAAGTCTACATCAGCTCACGCAAAGCCGAGGCCTGCGACGCCGCTGCCGAGCGCCTGCAGAAGGAGTTCGGCGGCGAGTGCGTTTCCATTCCCGCAGACCTCTCGAAAATCGAAGGCATTCAGGCATTTGCAGATCGCTACAGGGCTCTGGAAGACCGCCTCGACGTGCTCATCAACAATGCCGGCGTCGCCTGGGGCGCACCACTTGAAGATTTCCCGGAAGTCGGCTGGGACAAAGTCATGGACACCAACGTCAAAGGCCCCTTCTTTCTGGTGCAGAAGCTTCTTCCGCTGCTGGAGAAATCAGCAACCTTCGACGAGCCCGCACGCATCATCAACGTCGGCTCCATCGATGGCATCAAGACGCCGGTATTCGACAACTTCTCCTACGGCCCGTCGAAAGCCGCAATTCACCATCTCACCCGGGTGCTGGCTGCGCACCTGATCAAGCGCAACATCATCGTCAACGGTATCGCGCCCGGCCCCTTCCCCACCTACATGCTGAGTACCGGTGTCGGGGGCGGTGGCGACACCGACAATACCGATTGGGATGCAGTCGGACGGGGCAACCCGCGCGGAAGGGTCGGCAAGGCGGAAGACATCGCAGGTCTTGCGATCTTTCTGGCCTCGAAAGCCTCCGGTTTTACCGTCGGCGACATCATCACCTGCGACGGCGGCAGCGTGGTTTCCTGACCAGCCGCTAGACCGGGGGCGGTCCGATATCGTCGTGATGAGCGATGTCAGACGCAACGGCGTCCCAGTGAATGCGATCTTTGAGGTAGATCGCATTCGTCGGAGACACAGCCCCCGGATCATCCAGCGTGCCAGCCTGAACCATGCGCACATCGCCCGGCAGGTCGCCTGAGGTAAAGAGCCTCGAGCCACACTCACCGCAGAAATGCCGATGTACCCGGCCACCTGTTTCACCGGTATTGGTGAAAACTCTCGGGGATCCCTTTACCTCGAGATTCGACGCTTCCACGCCGACGATGGTGGTGTGGCCGGTGCCGGTCGCCTTCTGACAGTCACGACAAAAGCACTGCGATACGAAGAGCGGTTCACCGGCCAGGTTGTAAGAAACCGCTCCGCAGAGGCAGCTACCGGACAGGCTCATCCGTCGAGATCCGGCGAATACAACTTCTGAATGCTGGAGAAATCCAGCCGACCGGCACCGTTGGCAGAACCATGAGCCTGGAACAGGCTTCTGGCCAGCCCGCCCATGGGCACGGCGTTACCCGAACCCAGCGCCGTTTCCATGGCCAGCCCCAGATCCTTGACCATCAGGTCGGTGAGAAACCCGCCTTCGTAGCCCCGGCTGGCGGCGCTACCTTCCTGAACGCCCGGATAGGGGTTGTAGACGTTGAGGCACCAGTTGCCGCCGGACGACTGCTTCATGATCTCGCTCAGCACCGCCGGATCGAGCCCATTGTCCACACCCAATGCCAACGCCTCCGCGGTACCGGCCATGCAGATGGCCAGCAACATGTTGTTACACACTTTGGCGATCTGTCCGGCACCATGATCGCCCGCGTGGTAGATGTTCGCACCCATGATCTCAAAGAACGGGCGACCGCGTTCGAGCGCCGCTTCCGGCCCACCCACGATGAACGTCAGCGTGCCGCCCTGAGCACCAGCCGTGCCGCCGGAGACGGGCGCATCGAGCATGTCGATGCCTTTGTCTGCGAGGGCCGAAGCGACTTTGCGCGACGTCGCCGGGTCGATGGTGCTGCAATCGATAACGAGCGTATCGCTGCCAAGATGGCCTGCCACACCGTTCTCGCCCAGGTAAAGACCTTCAACGTGACGGCCTGCCGGCAGCATGCTGACAAAAACATCCACACCGGAGGCCGCGTCTGCCGCGCTCGAAGCGCCGGAAGCACCTTCCACACCAGCAACCAGCTCCGGCACCAGGTCGAATACGCGCACATCATGGCCGGCTTTCGCCAGATTGGCCGCCATGGGTCCGCCCATGTTCCCCAGCCCTACAAAACCAATACTCGTCATATCCTCTACTCCTTCAGGTCAGCCAGCGGATTCGCCGGCCACGGTGCGTCAAAGTGGCTCTGCACGTACGCGTCGGGCAACTCAGCGATGGTCGGGTAGCGCCAGGCTGGCGCGTTGTCTTTGTCGATGAGCAGCGCACGCACGCCTTCCGCAAAATCAGGGTTGTTGGCGCAATGCGTGGCGATGATCATTTCCATACGAAATGCATCGGCCAGCGACATATCGCCACGGGTCCGTCGGATCTGCTCGTGAACGACGCCGATAGACGTCGGACATCCAGCCGCAAGCGCCGCCAGACCTCTGTCGATCCATTCGCTGCTGCCTGCCAATCCCTCGAGCGCCGCAACGGTATCCGACAGAGGCGTTTCGACGGTCAGCTGATCAGACACTGCGGCCAGTTCAGCAGGCTTCAACTCCGGCGCGGTGAAGCCGGCCAGACAGGCGTTGACCAGCTCCTCATCCTCCGCCCGGTAACCCGTGAATGAAAGCCCGCGAAGCGCCTGCTCTACAGCTTCCAGCTCCTCGCTTGCAACCACGTGCGTACCCACCCCGCAGAGCATAGCGTCGGCGGTGCTGAGATGGCTGCCGGTCATGCCGGCAAACACAGCCAGGTGCTCCGGCATGTTCTTCAGGAGCCAGGTGGTGCCTGCATCGGGGAACAGGCCGATGGTGATCTCAGGTATCGCGACCCG
>JAUIKX010000357.1 GCA_030430515.1 Gammaproteobacteria bacterium
GGAATCGAAAGTGAAGGGTGGTGGCCTCACATTTGGTGGTGCCGGTTTTGGAAGTGCCGGTGCTTTGGGCGGCTTCATGTCCAACTACTCCAAAACCCCCATCGGCCAGGCGGTGATTGCCGGCATCAACAAGGGTATCTACGAACTCGTCAAACAGGTCGGCGCAGCGCCTGCCGAAGGTTCCGTGATCAAGGCAAGTGGCGGCCAGATCTGGGTCAACATCGGCAGTGACGCTGTGCAGCCGGGTGACGTGCTCAGGGTCATCGCAGAAGGCGAAGAGCTGATCGATCCGGATACCGGCATCAGCCTGGGCAGCACCGAAACAGAACTCGGAACTGTTCGTATCACCCAGGCGAAGGAGAAGTTCAGCATCGCGCAGAACGTCTCCGGCAGCGGCTACGGTCGCGGCAACCGGGTCGTATCCACGGCGGCACCACCAACGATCGAGTTCGCTGACCGCTGGCAGAAGCCGGGAAGGGGTGAGTTTTGAGCCATCTCGAAGGGAAGGTCGTTGTCGTCACCGGCGCTGCAAGCGGCTTTGGTCGACTTGTCAGTGAGATGTCGGCAGCTCGAGGCGCACAGATTGTCTGTGCGGACATCAACGAGCCAGCGCTCGAGAGCACGGTTTCATCGATAACCGACAACAATGGATCTGCTGTAGCGCAACCTGCGGATGTGACCCGGATCGAGTCCATGCAGGCACTGGTTCAGCGGGCAGTGGATACCTATGGCGGCGTGGATGTATTCATCAACAACGCCGGCATCATGCCTCTGGCCTTCTATGCCGACCATGCCGATGCCGCATCCGCATGGGACCGCTGCATCGACATCAACATCAAGGGCGTGCTGAACGGCATCATGGCGGTTTACGATCAGATGATCAGTCAGGGCCGTGGTCATGTGGTGAACCTGTCGTCGATCTACAGCAATTTTCCTGTAGCAGGTGCAGGTGTGTACGGAGCGAGCAAGGCAGCCGTGAACGTGCTTTCAGAATCACTTCGGGTGGAGAGTCAGGGCAGGATCAAGGTCACGGTCGTGCGGCCCACCGGTGTGCCCGGCACCAATCTCGGTGCGGGGGTCGTCAATCAGGAGGCCATCGTCGGCATCCTGGGGCAGAACGCGGCGGACTACGGCGAAAAGATGTTTGCCATCGCCGAAGGCTCACCGGCAAACCCGAAATGGGTGGATGACGAAAACATCGAATATGCGGCGCTTGCGCCGGAGCATCTGGCGGCGCAGATTGTTCATGCCATCGACCAGCCCTGGGGGGTGACCATCGGCGACATCACCGTGCGTGCCGCAGGCGAGGGCTACATACTTTAGGAAGGTTCCGAGGGAGGGGGTTATGATCCGAATCGTTTATCTGTTGCGGCGCAAACCTGGTCTCGACAAAGCAGCGTACACAGACTACTGGCTGAACGAACATGGTCCGCTGGTCGCCAGCGTAGCCAGCAAGCTCAACATGCTGCGCTATGTGCAGGTTCATACGCTCGATGATCCGGCCAATGACGCCATGAGCAAGGCGCGTGGTGGCATGGAGCCCGTTTATGACGGTGTTGCCGAGGTGTGGTTCGAGACTGAAGAGGCGATGGTCGAGGCCATGCAGAGCGAGGCGGGGAGCAAGGCAGGCGCGCTCCTGGTCGAAGACGAGGCGAAATTTATCGACCTGCCGAACTCACCGATCTGGCTGACCCACGACTATCCCCAGGTTAATCCAACGCCCGAAAATCTCGTCGCGACGCCTCGAAGTGGCCTCGTAAAACTGTACTTCCCTTTGCGCATGCGCAAAGAGCTGGATATTCAACAGGCCAAGACCTATTGGTATTCCAACCACGGCCCGATCATCCGCCGGCAGGCAGCGGCTTCCGGTATCCAACGGTACATACAGGTGCATCGGGTGGAGCACGAGTTGGAAACGGCGCTGCGGGAAGCCAGGGGGACTCAGGTGCCGGCTTACGATGGCCATGCGGAGCTATGGTTCGATCGTTCGGTGCTCGGCGTGTCCACGCCGGAACGGGTCGAAGCGAACCAGCGGGCCATTGAGGACGAGGCGAAGTTCATCGACTTCCAGCGCTCCACGATGTGGCTGGCCAAGGAGCACGTGTTCGTCGATCACATGTAGACCGTCGACCTCAGGCTTTGATCGCAGGCAACCGGTCGCGTAGCTCATTCTTGGCGATCTTCTCGATGGTTGATCGCGGCATCTCATCGACCACATGCACCGCAGTCACGACCTTGAAGTCGGCCAGATTCTCCCGGCAGTGGCTGATGATGCGATCAGCGATATCGTCGCCGCTCATGGCCCTGCCTGCTTCCGAAGGGATCAGAAAGACCACCGGCACTTCGTCGAGCATGTGGTGTTTCTGGCCGACGACGGCGCACTCGTCGGCGAGCCCGGTCTGCATGATGACCGTTTCGATTTCGCTGGCGGCAACGTTCTCGGCGCCTACCTTGAGCATGTCTTTGTCCCGGTCACTGAAGTAGAGCCACCCGTCTTCATCCATGCGCACGATGTCGCCGGTTTCGAACCAGCCGTCTGCGTCGAAGGCTTTGGTCATGGCTTCGGGGTTCCTGTAGTACTCCTTGAAGAGCGAAACCCCTCGAACGCCGCGTATGAACAGG
>JAUIKX010000358.1 GCA_030430515.1 Gammaproteobacteria bacterium
CCTCGCCGACTCGCGGTCCACCTTCGGCCTGCGCCTCGACCTGGGGCCAGCTAAGCCGCAGCCGCCGCATACCGGATACGCATCCCGGAAGTTCCAGAGGCGCGTTTACGGTAACGTGATGAAAAGGTGAGGATGGTTGCACCTCCAGAACATCCACACGCACATCAATCACCTCCCCGTCGGCACATCCTTCCAGACGACGATCCAGGGCTGAAATATGCGCATGAACCAGGTAGAGCGCGAGAAAAACGGCAAGGGTTAATCGAAGCATCACATCAACATGGGCATAATGGGACGTTATGCCCAGAAAGTTGCTTCAACGGTATCTGCCAACCCCCCAGAAGGTCCGTGGGATTCCGGGGCTGAAGCCCTTGCGCCCTCTCCTACAAAATCCGGATATCTGGCACCTCACCCGTCGTTCCGTCGCTGGGGCTGCCTTCATCGGGTTCTTCTGCTGCTTCCTGCCGATCCCTTTTCAGATGGTGGTCGCCGGCATCTTTGCGGTGCAGTTTCGCTGCAACCTGCCGCTTTCCATCGTCATCGTGTGGATCAGCAACCCGCTGACCATGCCGCCAATGTTCTATTTCTCTTACCGGCTAGGTGCCTGGCTGCTGAACATGCAGATCGAAGTCACCACCATCGACATCAGCTTTTCCTGGTTGGCGGACAACTTCAGTCGCATCGGCTACCCGCTGGTATTCGGCAGCCTGTTGTGTGGCTGGGTGCTTGGCGTGACGTCATACATGCTCGTTCATGTGCTCTGGCGCTTCCACGTGATCACGCGCTGGCGTGAACGCAGGACGTTGCGCCTCGCCCGCCGGAAGGATGGCGACTCAGGCTCCGTGTAGGCCTTCGATCGGCGACAGTCTGCGAGCTCTTCGCGCAGGCAGATAGGCCGCCAGCAACGACAGCGCACCCGACAAACCGGCAATGACCGCGAGGTCGAGATGCTCGACCGCCACCGGAATGGTGACAAAAAACGTGCCCTCGAGAAAACGCACCCCAAACCAGCCTTCGAGCACCGCCACGATATGATTGATGTTGAAAGCGGCTATCACACCCAGCAGCAGTCCAGCGAGGATTCCGAAGCCGCCTACGACGACTCCCTGCAGCAGAAATACCCGCGACACGAAACGTCGGTTTGCACCCATCGTACGCAGTATGGCAACGGCCGGCGTTTTCTTGCGTACCAGCATGAACTGCCCGGAGACGATATTGAAAGACGCCACCGCCACGACCAGCAGAAGAATGACGAACATCATACCCTTCTCCATGCGTACAGCCTGAAACAGATCACCAAATCGCTGCATCCAGGTGCTGATGTTTCTGCCGGGCGCAAGCACAGCGACCGCCTCAGCGATCTTCGGCGCCGCCATGGGGTCATCGACGCGCAGCTGCACACCGATCTCGCCCGTACTCTGGCGAACGCTCGGTTCGAGCGCCGAAAGCGCAACGAGTACAACGGAGGTGTCGAGCTCAGCGTCCAGCTCGAAGAGCCCACCGAGCACAAAGCGCTGCTGCACGGGCGCCAGACCCACACCTTCAGGCATCGCAAACACCAGGCCGACGCTGTCGCCGACAACGAGGCCCAGATGAGCGGCCAGGGGCGCACCGAGAAAAATCTGCCGATCGTTGTGTTCCAGCGTAGTGATGTCCCCGACGCGCATGTGCGAACGGATCTGCGAGACCGCGGCAGCGCCGCCGGCGCCTAGGCCGAACACCGATACCGGAGTGACCGATCGGCCGCGACTGATCATCGCCATCCCTTCGAAAAAGGGAAACGCGGCAATTACACCATGCAGCTCTTCCACACCTTCCGGCACTTCGAGCGTGTCCTCCACCACCACGTGCGGCACTGCACTGAGCAGCCTGTGCTTCAACTCGTCATCGAAGCCGTTCATCACGCTGACGACCAGCGTCAGCACCATCACGCCAAGCAGCAGACCGACGAAAGAAACCCAGGTGATGAACCGTGTAAACGGGTCGGCGCCACGGAAAAGAAAACGCATGGCGACTTCTCTTTCGAGGCTCGAACCGAGCAACCTCACGCCAGCACTCCGCCCGCCAGTGTCACCACACGATCGACAGTATCCGCAATGTTCTGATCATGGGTGGCAATGAGGATACCCACACCCCGATCACGGCATAGCCCTCTCACCAGATCCATCACCTGGTCTGCGCTGGTCCGGTCGAGATTGCCGGTAGGTTCGTCGGCGAGAACCACCCTGGGATTGTGTACCAGCGCCCGCGCAACAGCCACGCGCTGCCGCTCACCACCCGACATCTCCGCCGGGCGATGCAGCGCACGATCCGCGAGGCCTACAGACGCCAGCATGTCACGGGCGGCGCCAAGGGCTTCTTTGCGCTTCACGCCTGCGATACGCAACGGCATGGCGACATTCTCTGCGGCGGTGAACTCCGCCAGAAGATGGTGCATCTGATAGACGAAGCCGAGGTAGGTATTTCTCAACGCCGCCCGTTCCTCTCCGCCCACTGACTGCAGCGGATGCCCGTCAATGAGCACCTCACCGCTGTCCGCATCCTCGAGGCCCGCAAGTATGTGCAGGAGCGTGCTTTTACCCGAACCGCTGCGCCCCACGAGCGCCA
>JAUIKX010000057.1 GCA_030430515.1 Gammaproteobacteria bacterium
TGAAAATCTCGGTTTCGAGGTCACGAACGCACCCGCAGAAGCGGCAACCGCACGCCGTGCAGACCACTTGCTACGCTGCAGCGATCCCTTTGGCCTGGCGGTGGAGCTCTACGCCGGTGACAGATCTACGCACGGCCCCTTGCACCTTCCGGAACCCGGCAACACGTTCGTCACCGAGGGTCAGGGGCTCGGGCATATAGTGCTCTCCGTTGCAGATCAGGAGGCTGCTGAAAAGTTCTACATGCAGGGGCTGGGCATGCGCCTCTCGGATCACATTTTCATGGGCCCGCCGGGACGACAGATCCAACTGACGTTCCTGCACTGCAACCCCCGCCATCACACGCTGGCGCTGGCCCCCGTTCCTGCCCCCAAGCGGCTGAACCACATCATGCTCGAAGTCGGCAGTCTCGACGAGGTGGGCTATGGACTGGAACGCGCGCAGAATGCCGGCGTAGCCATCAGCTCGTCGCTCGGCAAGCACACCAACGACAAAATGGTGAGCTTCTATATGCGGACACCTTCCGGCTTCGACATCGAGTATGGCTTCGGCGGCATTGCCATCGACGACGCTACATGGACCCCAACCTCGTTCGACGCAACGAGCTACTGGGGCCACAAAGGCGCGCTGCGCTGATCAACAGGGAGAACGGATAGATGGAGCTGGGCATCGAGAATAGAACGGCGCTGGTCTGCGGCGGCAGCTCCGGGCTTGGCCGAGCCATCGCGGAAGCTCTGGCCGCAGAAGGCGTGCACGTCACCATCGTCGCCCGCAACGAGGAACGGCTCGAGGCGGCGGCAACAGAAATGCAGGCGAGCGCCGGAACGCCCGTGTCCTGGAAAGCCGTGGATCTGACACAAGCCGAAGCACGCGCCAACCTGATCGAAGACTGCCGCGCGACCGACATACTGATCAATAACTCCGGCGGTCCGCCGGTGGGCAATTACCTCGAGTTCACCCGCGACGACTGGCTGGTGGCCATCGATGCCAACATGCTCAGCGCCATCGAGCTGATCAACGCGTCATTACCCGGAATGATCGAGCGCTGTTTCGGAAGGATCATCAACGTCACCAGCCACATGGTCAAAGCGCCGGTAGCGATGCTGAGCCTGTCGAACGGCGCCCGTGCAGGCCTCACCGGCTACGTAGCCGGCGTGGCGCGCGACGTTGCCCGGCACAATGTCACCATCAACAACCTGCTGCCCGGTCAGTTCGACACCGAGCGTCTGAAATCCAACCACGAGAAATTTTCCGCGGCCCGAAATATTTCGATCGAAGAATTTCGTACGAAAGCGCAACGGGACATACCGGCAAAGCGCTTCGGCCAGCCGAAAGAGTTCGGCGCGTACGCGGCATTTCTGTGCAGCGCCCACGTCGGGTATGTAACGGGGCAGAATCTCATGCTGGATGGCGGTCAATACCCGGGACTCGTCTAGCTCGCCTAGACCCTAGGCGCTGCGGATCACGACCTCATCGCCCTCGCGAACACTGAAGGCTCGATCTCTGCAGGCACGCCATTCATCGGCATATCCGCAGTTTTCATAGTCGGAAAAATACGGCCCGCCCTCGGTGAAGTGCACCACAGCAGCCCGTTCATCGTACACATCGTAGCCTTCGAGATGGTTCCACCGGGCAGGTAGCTCGCCGATCAGATGATCGCCGTTCAACCATTTGAACTGATGCAGCTCGAGGCCTGAAGCGCTGTTGACATAGTCAGGCGTCAAAGGCCGGCAGCGCTCACAGTTCATGAGCATGACGCTCGACCAGTTTTTCTTTTCGTAGCGTGTCTGGACGTTGTTCAGAAACTTCAACGTGCCTGGAGGCTGATGATCGTGCTTCACCACCTGCACCGCGTAACGGCTGTCGCGAAGATCCCACAGCTCGGCGAAATCAGCGCGGCACAACATGTCGCAGTCCATGAATACCGCCCACCCCCGATAACCGCAAAGGTACGGTACGAGAAAACGGGAGAAGGAAAACTGCGTGGAAGCAAGCGCATGCCCAGGACGCTTGTACACAGGCTTCAGCTGCGACTGCATGACCGGCGTAATGGCGACCGGCTCGCTGGCTTGCTCCTGAATGCTGTGTGCCAGAACGTGCCAGGCGACGATTTCGCGTGTGTCGTAGCCGATGAAGACACGAATAGGTTCTTTCATGCTCACTCTCCCCGAAGCGCTGCGTTAAGCGCCTCGAGCGGCGCCTGCCAGTTGGCCAGATCCGTCTGACGGTAGAGTTTGATGCTCGGGTACCAGGGGCTGTCGTTGCCATGATCCTGCCAGTGCCATACCGGACGTTTACCGACGATCACGTGGGTGCGCACGCCCGTGGCTGCGGCCATGTGTGCCGTGGCGTTAGACACCGTGACAACATCATCGAGGGCTGCCAGAAGCGCCGCGCCGCCTTCGAGGTCGCTGTCGAGATTGATTTCAGGCAGCACGAGCTCCGCACCCGCCTGCTCACAAAGCGTGATGAGCGCCTCACGCCCTTCGCCGTACTGCACATCGACAAAAACCGTGTCAGGCAGGTCGAGCAGGGGACGGAGAGACTCCACGGGCAGACTCTTCGAAGCACCGTTTGCCTCGCTGTGGCTGAGCCAGGAAAGTCCCACCGCGCGTTTGCCGGCGAAACGATTGCGCCAGGCGTCAAGCGCTGCGCCATCAGCGATCAGGCCCGCCTGAACATCTGTGTTGAGGTAAAGATGCAGTTCGCCGAGCGTGGTGAAGAAATCAAATGCGCCGGCGTCTTCCACCTGCGAGACCACGTTGACCTGCGGGTAGGTTCGACCGAGCGGCACCACCAGGCGCTCGTCCGAGAGGTAGGTGACGTCAAAGCCCATATCCGCCAGTTGCGGCAGCATGCGGGCGTAGAGCACCTGGTCACCCACGCCCTGCTCACAGCTGACGAGCATGGTGCTACCCGGCTTCGACTGCCCTTTCCAGCGCTTCACGCCGTGAGCACTGCGCGGAACCAGCGTCCGTTCGATCCAGGTACGCTGCAACCAGCCCTCCTTGAGATCACCGACGGTACACAGAGCGACGCCGAGGAGCGTTCTCAACGCATCGTCTTCGGGTGCCAGTTCTACCGCGGTTTCAAGCAGCGGCAGCGCACAGCGGAACTGGCCGGCCTGTGTGTGCATGCGCGCCGCATTCGCGAGCACCGTAGGATCACCGGGGGCAAGCTGCACCGCATGGTCAGCCAGGGCGATGCAGGCATCGAGCTCCGCTTCGGCAAATACTGCAGTGGCGGCAAAAACCCGGTAAGCGAGATCCACGAAACGATTCAGATCTTCAAGACTAGCCCCTTCAATTTCCAGACACCGCTGCGCCCACACGAGTGCGCTGGGCAGATCGCTCTCCTCTTCGCTGATCTCAGTAAGCAAGCGGCAGGTGTCGACTCCCGGCGCAAGAGCATAGTCGTCGGCCAGCGCCTGCAGCGCACCCAGCTTGTTGCCCATGGTGCTGCAGACCACGGCCAGGTTGTAGTGCGCCCTGGGATGCTTTGGGTTGCAGCGGATCGCACTACGATACGCCGCTGCCGCCTCGGCATAGGCGCCCATCGCCATGTGGGTGAGACCGAGGTTGTAATGGGCATCCGCATCTTTCGGACGCGACCGGGTTAACCCACGCAGCATGGGCAGTGCCCGTTCCGGCTGACCGCTATCCAGATGCAGCGCGGCCAGCAGGGAGCGCACATCGTCGTTAGCGGGATACTTTCGCGCCAGCCGCTGGTAGACCGGCTGCGCCTTTTCCAGCTCACCACGCAGGTGAGCGTCTCGCGCCTGTGTAAGGCGCTCGCCGTCTCGGGCAGATAATCTGATGCTCATGATCGAAGCCTAGCAGCGCCTTCTGTTTTCGCTTCCGACTTTGCAAGCGAGACCGCGCCATGCAAAGTACGCATGACCGAACAGAACCGAGACCATGAGCAGAAAAATCCAACGAGGGCTCTTCGAGCTCGCCTCCAGGCGAGAATTTCTGGCGACGAGCCTGGCAGCAACCACCGCGTCCTTTGTCAAAAGCACCATCCCTTTCGCCCGGTTCATGCCCGCTGGCTACATCCCTGTGACGCTGGCGGCAGCGCCGCCCGATACCGTACTCGCAGACAAGCCGGGGCTCGTACTGCTGAACGACCGCCCGCTCAACGCGGAAACGCCCGCACACCTGCTCGATGACGACATCACGCCGGCCGCACACATGTTCGTGCGCAACAACGGCATTCCTCCGGAAGATACGGATGCAGATAACTGGACGTTCAAAGTGCTCGGTGAGAGCTGCGAAAACCCGCGCGCATATACCGTCGAAGCGCTGAAGCGCAACTTCGAACACCATACCTATCAGCTTCAGCTCGAATGCGGCGGCAACGGCCGCGCCGAGTTCCGACCCAGAGCATCGGGCAACCAGTGGACCACGGGAGCCATCGCCTGCCCTGAGTGGACCGGCGTGCGCCTGCGGGACGTTCTCGAAGCCTGCGGCCTGCGTGAGAATGCCGTCTACGTCGCCTATCGGGGCGGCGACCGGCACCTGTCCGGCGACCCGCACAAAGACCCGATCTCACGCGGCGTGCCCATGAGCAAAGCGCTGGAAGATGAAACGCTGCTCGCGTTCCAGATGAACGGCGCGGACATACCTGCCGCGCACGGCGCGCCGCTGCGGCTCGTCTGTGGCGGCTGGCCAGCGTCCGCCAGCGGCAAGTGGATACGGGAAATCATCGTTCGAGATCGCGTACATGACGGCGCCAAAATGAACGGTACCGCATACCGTGTTCCCTGCACCCCGGTGGCGCCCGGCACTCAGGTTGCGGACGAAAACATGTGTATTATCAATAGTATGCCGGTTAAATCTATCATCACATCTCCCGAATCCGGCATCCGTTCCAGCCGCAGTCTGGCGGTTCGGGGCCACGCATGGGCTGGCGATCTTGAAGTCACCCGCATGGCGGTGAGCATCGACTTCGGCGCCACATGGCAGAACGCCCAACTCAGCGCACCGGCCAACCGTCTGGCCTGGCAGCACTGGCAGGCCGAGGTCAGATTTCCGCAACCCGGCTACTACGAAGTCTGGGCGCGGGCAACCGATAGCGCCGGCCGCACACAGCCCATGCTGGTACCCGGCTGGAACCCGAAAGGTTATCTGAACAATGCCACCCACAGAATTGCGGTCGAGGTCAGCTGATGCGGGCAGCTTGCGCACTCGCCCTGCTCTGCTGTTTGAGCGCTACCGTTCAAGCAGAAACCGACCCGCGTACCGGCCTGATCATCGATGAGGGCTGGACGCTGGTCAACGCACATTGCGGTGCCTGCCACAGCCACGCGCTCGTGACGAGCCAGAGGGGCGATGCGGCGTTCTGGCTGAAAACCATTCGCTGGATGCAGCAGACGCAGAAGCTGTGGCCGATTCCAGCGGAACAGGAAGCGCAGATCATCGATTACCTCAAACGCAACTACAGCGAGGCCGACTGGGGGCGCCGCCCGCCACTGCCGCCTTCGCTCATGCCGCAACAGGAGACCCAATGACCATGACCCCATTCCGCATCGAAGTCCCGCAGAGCGAACTGGACGACCTGAAACGCCGACTCGAAAGCACCCGATGGCCTGACGCCGAGACTCCGGATGACTGGAGCCAGGGGGTGCCGTTGGCGTATGCCCGCGAGTTCTGCGCCTACTGGGCGGAGCACTACGACTGGCGCGAGCGGGAGGCGCGTCTGAACCGGCATGAGCAGTTCACAACGACCATCGATGGCCTGGACGTGCACTTCATCCACGCGCGCAGCGCTGAGGAAAGCGCCCGGCCTCTACTCATCACCCACGGCTGGCCCGGCTCGGTGGTCGAGTTCCAGAAAGTCATCGAACCTCTGACCAACCCCACCGCTCACGGTGGTAGAGCAGAAGATGCGTTTCACATCGTATGCCCCTCACTGCCGGGGTACGGCTTCTCCGGCAAGCCCACCACCACAGGCTGGGGCGTGCAGAAAATTGCCGAAACCTGGAATGCACTCATGTTGCGCCTCGGCTATGAACGCTACTTTGCCCAGGGCGGCGATTGGGGGTCTGCGGTCACCACCGCGATCGGCATTCAGAACCAGGGCGCATGTGCCGGCATCCACGTGAACATGCCGAACGCTTCAGCCACGAAGGCCGCGCGGGAGAACCCCACAGAAGAAGACAAACGGGCCCTCGCGCGCGCCATGGAGTATCAGAACGTCGACGCAGGTTACTCCAAACAGCAGAGCACACGCCCTCAGACCCTCGGTTACGCTCTGGCAGACTCGCCGGTCGGCCAGGCCATGTGGGTGCTGGAGAAGTTCTGGAAGTGGACCGACTGCGACGGCCATCCGGAAAACGTGCTTACCCGCGATGAACTGCTCGACAACATCATGCTGTACTGGCTGACCAACTCGGGCGCTTCCAGCGCACGGCTGTATTGGGAGAGCTTTGGCGCGGCCTTCGGCGGCGGCGGAGACAACACGGTCACGCTGCCAGCCGGCTGCAGCATCTTTCCAAAGGAGATCGTGCCTACCCCGCGAAGCTGGGCAGAAACACGCTACAGAAACATCGTCTACTGGAACACGCTGGATCGCGGCGGGCACTTCGCCGCATTCGAGCAGCCGGATCTTTTCGTCGGTGAGATGCGCGCCTGCTTTGGCGGTATGGGGTTCTAGAAACGGCGGGTTGCAGTTTCTGCAACCCGGGCTATTACTGAGAGTTGTCAGATTGACGCCGGTCAACGGTAGCTTTTCTAGAGATGAGCAGACTTGTGCCCATGGATGGGTGCCTTCTTAGAACCTATGTAATCGCCACAATGTTTGTGGGCATTACCTTGTGCCTGCCGGTCGCCGCGAACCTGTGGTCAGGATCCAGCTACTACGGCCTGCCGGTCAGCCGCACCGCTCCCGACTTCGAGCTGGCAGATACGCTGGGGCGCACAACCAGCCTGAGCGCGTTCCGTGGCCGTTATGTATTTCTGATGTTCGGCTACCTGGGCTGCAGAGATGTCTGCCATACCCAGGTTCTGCTGCTGAAAACGCTTGCTCAATCGATACCCGCGGATACGGCAGAGTTTGTCTACATCGACATGAATCCGGAACAGGATAGTGAGGACCGGCTGAATGCCTATTTTTCGGGCTATGCGCAGAATTTCACGGCGTTGACCGCTGGCAGCATGAACGAGGTGCAGAGCGTCGCCGCGGCCTACGGCGCGTATTTCAGCGCGGCGACAGACCGAGCCACCGGCACCGTACAGATCGACCACCCGGGCTACGTTTATCTGATCGACCCGAGCGGTCAGATGAGGCTCATGTATTCAGGTAACCGCCTCGAAGCGGACTTCATTCAACACGACTATCACAGGCTCCTCAACGCCACGCCCTACGGCCTGCCGGAACGAAGAATATGAATGTAAACGCAACCCTTACCCAACACGACAGCCTTCTGTACCGCATCATTCTGGCACACCTGCCGGTTACCGCGTTTCTGGTGCCGATGGGGTACGGCACCTCGCAGTTCGCGCTCATCGCTTCCGCGGCATTGGGTATCGTCGCAACGGCGGCCTATCTTCAGCTGCGCGGCACACGCGCCTTCGGCATCATCGCAGGCGTGGCGCTGATGACGCTGTCTGCCATCATGATTCAGTCGCAGCTTGGGCGCATCGAAATGCACTTTCATATTTTCAGCGCGCTGGCATTGCTGTTGATCTACCGGAACTGGCTGCCGATCGTTGTCGCCGCGGGCACCATCGCCGTGCACCATCTGGCGCTGACGGCGCTGCAGCTGGACAACACCCAGTTCAGCGGTATGGCCGTGATGGTGTTCAGCACGGGATGCTCCTGGAATACCGCTTTCGTACACGCCGCCTTCGTCGTCGTTGAAACCGGCGCACTCGTTTACTACGCCCTGCTCATGCGGCGCGACGAACAGACATCAAACAGCCTGATCGACGCCATCTCAGAAGTGTCCGGCAACAAAGACCTGACGATTCGCATCGAAGGTTCCTCTCACCCTGTTGCCGCGTCGTTCAACGAACTCATGCAGCGGTTCGGAGACTTCACGCGGGAGATGGCGGCGGTGGGAGAACAGCTGAGCGCCTCTGCATCGCAGATGGGTGAAAGCGCTTCGCGAGCAAACAATCAGATCAACATGCAGCACAGCCAGACCGAAGAAATTGCGGCGGCCATCAGCCAGATGTCCAACACGATTCAGATGGTTTCCGAGCTGACGAAAGCTGCCGAGCAGAACGCACAGCAGTCCAATACTCAGGCCGTTGTAGGTGTAGAGCTTTTTCGAACTGCCCAGGAATGTGTGACCGAGCTTGAAAAGATCATGGAAACGGCATCCCGCTCCATCAACAAGCTGGAAACGGATGCGGAAAGCATCAGCTCGGTCGTGGACGTGATTCGCGATATCTCGGATCAAACCAACCTGCTGGCGCTCAACGCGACGATCGAAGCCGCGCGCGCCGGCGAACATGGCAGAGGTTTTGCGGTCGTCGCCGAGGAAGTCAGAACCCTCGCCCAGAAAACCCAGGAGTCCACAGAGAAAATCCACGACATCGTATCCAACCTGCAGACGGACACCGGCGCATCGGTGCAACGCATCACCAGCGGTCAGAGCAAATCCGCTGACGCCGCCCGCAAGGTTGACTCGGCCGGAGAGCTGCTCACCGAAATCCTCGCGTCACTGGAAGAGATCTACCGCTCGAGCCAGCAGGTCGCATCGTCTTCGCAGGAGCAGACAATGGTCGCATCGAGCATCAACGACGGTATCAACCAGATCTCCGAAGCGAGCGTCGAGATCGTCAACGATGCCAACCACAATGCCCGCTCCGCCGAGGAACTGACGAAGCTCGCCGGCGCGGTCAGAAACCTGGTCGCCGACTACCGTTTCTGAAGGGATCGACAGATTCAGCGACGCCAGGCACCGAGCTTGAGCGATGCTGCTGTCATTGAACCGTAGACCAGCATCCCGGCCGCAATACAGATGTAGACGGCTTCCAGTCCGTAACCCAACCCGCGCACCGCCACATAGGCACCGCCGACGCCCAGCAAGAAACGCAGTGCAGTGGCGACCACGGGCCAGAACACTTTCCCCGCACCTTGAGAAGCGAAGTAGAGGCTGAGGCCCAGCCCCTGAAGAAAGAACACCGGCCCCACAATCCTGAGGTAGCGGGCACCGGCTGCGGCAATATCGGCATCATCCGTAAAGAGGTCGAGCCAGAGCCCCGGGAAAACCGCAAACAGCACGCCCGCGACACCGGTGATCAGAGCCGCGCACGCGCCACCCAGCCAGCCGATATGCTCCGCCCTTGCCACCTTGCCGGCGCCGACGTTGGTTCCCACCATGGCGGTCATCGCCGCGCCGATGCCAAACACCATAGGGACGATGAGAAACTCCAGCCGCGAGACGATGCCGAAACCCGCAAGCACGGCCACACCCATGTTGGCGACCAGGGCATTGATCATCGAAATCGTGAGCACGGTGAAAACCGGCGAGAGCGCGGCCAGCGCGCCCACCCGGAAAATATCTCTGAAGTAGCTGCCCCTGAGCGCAAACGCCGACCGGCGCAGTGAGACCGCAGCATCCCCTCGCTGCAATCGATAGAGCAGCACGCAGAGGCTGCCTGTGGCCACAGCCAACAGCGCAATTGCCGCACCACTCAAGCCGAGGGACGGCAGACCGAACCAGCCCAGAACCAGTGCGCCCGACAACGGCACCTGTACCAGCGCGCTGCCAACCATGAGCGCCGATGGCAGCTTCATGTTTCCCATCCCTCGAAAAGCGCTGTTCAGCAGGGCCATGAGCCAGATCACAGTAGCACCCAGGAAAACCACATCGGCGTAGCCCGAAGCTGCTTCGCGCACCGCTTCACTGGCGCCCATCCAGGTGAGTACGGTGCCACCGAAAACAAACCAGGCAACAGAAAAGAAAAGCCCCGCGACCAGCGCAATGACGACTGCATGCCAGAGCATACACTCAGCCTGTGGTGTGTCCTCAGCGCCCAGCGCTCGGGCGATGGCACTGGATACCGCACCGCCGATGGCACCGTTCGCGAGCATCTGCATGAGCATGAGGCCGGGAAACATGAGCGCGATGCCGGCAAGCGGCACCGTGCCAAGCTGGCCGATGAAACCGATCTCGAACATGCTCACGGATGCCTGAACGAGAAACGCCATGGCATTGGGGGTTGCCAGCCGCAGCAGCAGAGGCAGAGGCGGCGCCTCGAGCATCTGCTGAGCCAGAGTCTGTTTGTGCGAAGTGCTCACTCAGCGGCAGACCAGCCCAGCCCCCAGCCCGACGGAAAGAGCGGCGCCTGACTGTCATCCGGAAGCCCCGGCTTCTGCGCGTCGACTGCCGCATCGGAAACGGGCAGTTCGAACGGCAGCCGTCCGAGAGCTGGTTCGCGCCCGGCAACCACATCGAGGAGTGCTGCATCGCTGACGCCGAAGTTTCCGAGCAAGACGTCTGCGTCGGGTGCAACGGATGTCAGCACTGCCGGGCGGTCGAGAAAGACCGACACCACCCGCGGAACATCCGCAGGTAGCGCTCTGAACGCGTCGAAGTCAGCATCCCCTTCGGCATATTCGAGACGACCTTCGTGCTGAATGCCGGCGAAGAAATAGTTGGGATGCAGCGCCGGGTCGTGAGGCGCTGCCATGCGCATGAGCACGATGTCAGCCTGCTCTGGTGATGCCACCGCGACATAACCCGCGGCCTCGATGGCTTCCGACGCCACGCCGTGGCCGTAGATCGCGGAGCCCGGCGCCAGCGGCAGCAGATCGTCGTCATTCTTCAGAAGCACCTGTGCATGCGCCTGGGCGCGATGCGCCAGGTCGTGGGTCACCGGATCATCGAGAACGAGCGATGTGCCCTCTTCGGCAACGAACGGATTCTCAAAGAGCCCGAGGTTGAATTTGGTGATCAGCACGCGCTCAGCAATGGCATCGAGCACCGCCTCGTCGATCAACCCATCGCGAACCGCTGCGAAAACGTGGTGCACCGCGTTTTCGCCGCCGAACTGATCGATACCAGCCGTAAGACCCCGTACGATGCGCTCCTGAACGGTCGCGTTTTCCATACCCCAGGGGGTCGCGATGTATTGCGGCGCCTGAAATTCGACCGGGTTCTGGCAGGTATCCACCTCGCAGTCTCTCGTAATCGCCCAATCCGACAGTACGATGCCGTCGAAGCCGTAGCGATCACGCAGGAGTGTCGTGAGCATGAGCCTGGAGAAACCGGCACCAACCGGCTCCAGCGGTTCGTCATCCACGGTCACACCACGCACGATCGAGTAAGTCGGCATGACGCCGGCCGCACCGACCTCAAAGGCGCCGAGAAACGGCTCTACATGCAGATCGAAACTCGAGTTGTCGAGGTCAGCGAAACGACCGTAATAGTTATGACCGTCCCACCCATTGGGCGCGGCGCCGTAACCGACCCCGTGCTTCACGACGGTCAGCACGCCCTGATCGGTCAGACCTTCTTCACCACCCTGAAAACCTGCAACATAGGCACGCACCATCTCACGCGCGAGCCCCGGGTCGGCGCCGAACGTGCCGATGGCTCTTGGCCAGCGCGGTTCGGTGGCAAGGTCAGCCTGAGGCGAAAGCGCCTGATGGATGCCGATCGCCCGGTATTCACGTCGGGCAACATCCGCAAACCGTCTCATAAGCTCAGCGTCGCCCAGCGCGGCGAACCCCATGGCTTCAGGCCACTGAGCAAAACCGGTCTGGTTCAGGCTGGCGCCCGCGACGTTCTGGAAGTGATGTCTGGGGTCGGTGCTGATGGTTACGGGAATGCCATGACGACCGGCCTCCGCGATCTCCTGAATCGCGTTGTTCTGCGCTGCCATCTGTGGCGCCTCGAGCGCCAGGCGGGTGATGAAGCTGGTGATGTGCTTCTGCAGAATTTCGTCCCGAGCCGCATCGAGGCTGTAACCGTCTTCAGAGCGCCCCATTGCCGCCAGCGGCCCGCCGGCACCCTTCAACGTGCTGTGCATCGTGAAGCCGGCCTTCTCCGCCAGCGACAGACGTGCAACCAGATCCCTCGCACGCAGACCCGGCGTGAGCCGCCAGTCCTCGTATGGATCCAGCACGCCGGAGCGATTGAGATCGCGAAACTGCAGACCGTCTACGTTCAGCAGCGGAACGGAACGGCTGCCGAGCTGCGGCTGATCAACGGGAGTCTGCGTCTGACAGGCCACCAGAAAACCGGCAGCCAGACCCATCGCAACCGTACTTCCTAAAACTCTGTTCATCACTTTGCTACCACCAGACGGCATAGAGAGCGGCGACCAGCAGTACCACCACCAATCCGCCGTAGTTGAATGTTTGAGCGGTACGGATGTCCACGTCTGAATAGGCAATGGCATTGGGGTGGCGCTCTGCTGATTGCAGAACCGACACACCGACGCCGATGGCCACACAGGTCAGAAACACGAGCCCGACACGATCGATGAACGGCAGTTCCGGCCAGGCAAACTTGAGCACCAGCGAAAGCACCGCGGACGAGATTGCCGCCGCAAGCGCTCCGTTCGATGTGGTTCGCCGCCAGAAGATCCCCAGCACGAAAAGCGCGACAACCCCCGGCGTAAAGAAGCCGGTGAACTCCTGGATGTACTGAAACGCCTGGTCGAACTGCCCCAGCAGCGGCCGGGCGACGATCATGGCAATGACCAGCGCCGCCATACTGACAAGCCGTCCGACAAATACGAGGTGTTGTTCGGTCTTTTCGCTGCCGAGGTGGCGATAGAAGTCCATGGTGAAGATCGTCGAGATCGAATTCATCATGGAGGCCAGAGACGAAACGACGGCCGCGATCAGCGCGGCAAAAACGAGCCCTTTGAGCCCGGAGGGCAGCAGCGCCATCACTGTTGGATACGCTTTATCCGGCGCATCGAGACCCGGTGCGAGGATGATTGCGGTGAGACCGGGAAGAACGATGATCAGCGGCATCAGAACTTTGAGAAAAGCCGCGAAAACGATGCCTTTCTGCGCCTCACCAATGCTTTTCGCCGCTAGAGCACGCTGAATGATGTACTGATTGAAGCCCCAGTAAGACAGATTCATGATCCACATGCCGCCGATGAGCACGGAGATCCCCGGCAGCAGATCGTAGTGTGGACTCTCAGGCGTGAAGATCATGTCGAACTTCTCCGGAAAGCGATCGGTCAGCACGCCGAAACCGGCAGCCAGGCCATCGCCGCCGGAGATCTCATTGAGGCTGATGTAGGCGATGAGCAATCCCCCGAGAACCAGCAGCACCACCTGGATGATATCGGTGAGCGCTACGGCTTTCAGGCCACCGTACAGCGAGTACGCGGCAGCAAAGAGTCCCAGCGCCACAAGGCCCCACGTGAGGTCCAGCCCGGTTACCGTATTCACCGCCAGCGCCCCCAGCCACAGAATCGACGTCAGATTGACAAACACATAAACGGCCAGCCAGAAAAACCCCATGACCGTACGCACCCGGCCGTCGAACCGCTCCTCGAGAAACTGCGGCATGCTGTAGATGCGATGATGCAGGAACACCGGTAGCACCCACTTGCCGACCACCAGCAGCGTGATCGCCGCCATCCATTCATAGGCGCCGATGGCGATGCCCATCACATACGCCGAGCCCGACATGCCGATGATCTGCTCAGCCGAGATGTTCGCGGCGATCATGGATGCACCGATGGCCCACCAGGGCAACGTACCGCCGGCCAGAAAGTAGTCACGGGTATCCTTGTCGTGGCCCGCCCGCTCCCGGGAAACCCACAGGGCAACGGTCAGAAGTGAGACGGCATAGATCGCCAGCACGACATAATCGAGAAACTGAAAGTGCATGTGTGCATCCAGAATGGATTGAAAGAAAGCTCCCCTCGCCCGGATTATGACAGCACTCCAGGGGGTGAGGTAGTTTCGCAGACGGCCCGTTCCTGACCGCGAGGATGGAGACGGAAAGATTGGTGGAGCCAGACGGGATCGAACCGTCGACCTCTACAATGCCATTTTAGAGACCGCTGACCGCATCAGGCAGCGTCACATCAAGGCATTGGGCGTGATCCGTGGCACCACCGGGATGGAGGTGCAAGGGTGAGCGAAGAAGCGTTGTCCGTGCTGAGCTTTAAGCTCAAGTGCGACGAATGCGGACACACCTACCCTTCTGCGCCACTGCCCAGGGTCTACCG
>JAUIKX010000058.1 GCA_030430515.1 Gammaproteobacteria bacterium
GCCAGGGGTGCGGACCTTCGGTTTCCGTCGTCTGCGACAGGAGCCGCTGAAAGAGCGGCAGGTCGATCGCCGGTAGAATCTCGGTGTCGCCGGTGGTGCCCATCT
This sequence comes from Gammaproteobacteria bacterium, assembly GCA_030430515.1. Classification (GTDB taxonomy): domain Bacteria; phylum Pseudomonadota; class Gammaproteobacteria; order Pseudomonadales; family Azotimanducaceae; genus SYFY01. The sequence goes on from JAUIKX010000058.1 coordinate 106, forward strand.
CCTGTGCCAAAGTGGCGCGATAAGCTTTGAAGTTGTCCGGTGCGTCGATGACGTAGACCTGGTCCCACACGCCCATCAACCGGTAGCTGTGCAGGATCTTGGCTTCCCACCGCTCGAGCGCCGCCTTGACGCCCAGCAATGCATCAGCGTCGTCGCCGATGGCCTTGAGCCCCTTGCTGTGGTCCCGCATGAGCAGAACGTAGTGAGGCACGGCTACGCGTCTCCGGCGCGAGGCGGGTTGGCCTGCATCATCTCCACAAATTGGTCGATTGCCATGGCGGGGAAGGTCGTTACCTTGATGGTGCCCCTGGAGCCCAGGTCCATGGAAATACGGGCCATGATCTCATTGGATGGTGCCTCGATGATATTCACGAAGTCGTAGCCGCCGAGCACGGCATATTGAGCTGTGACGCGGGCCCCCATGTCCTCTAGCTCTTTGTTGACCGCGTTGAGGCGTTCGGGACGCTCTTTGAGCGTTTTGCGACCTTCGTCGGTGAGCGTGCTCAGCATCACGTAGGTAGCCATGGTTTCTCTCCCCAGAGTCATGACAAGTAGCTGGATACTGCACGGGATTGTGTCTGTCCGCAATCGCCGGGCACAAAATCGGCGCCGCGCTTAATTTTGCATTGCAACATTTTTGTTGACCCCCTTACTGACGTTGGCCACACTCGGGAGAAGAGGTGGATGTGACTGGAGGCGCAGCGACGTTGGCTGAAGTGCTCGATATTGGCGAAAAAACGGCGACCGGGCCGGAGCTTTTCGATTTCATATCCGAAGGGCCGAGATTGCTGTTCGAGGTTTCGACCATGGCCATGTCCTGGCAGATGCTGCGTATCTCAGCGCCCCGTGGTGATGCGCACCCGGTGATGGTCCTTCCGGGCTTCATGGGTGGCGACGGTTCTACGGCGTTTCTCAGGCGTTTTCTCGATGGGCTGGGCTATGTCACGCTGCCCTGGTTGCAGGGGCAGAACGTGGGCCGTCTCGATCTCCTCGAGGGCGCGATGCGGCGGTTTTACCGGGCACATCAGAGTTACGGGGTGAAAATTTCGCTGATCGGCCAGAGTCTGGGTGGTGTATTCGCCCGGCGAATTGCTCAGGAATTTCCCGACGCTGTGCGCTCCGTCATCACTCTTGGCAGCCCTTATGCGGCGGACAGCGACAATGTGGCGCACCCTCTAGTGACCCGACTGTTCAAGAGTATGTCCGGCAGCAGTGTGCACGATCTCAGAGAGATGCCCGAGGCCTTCGTGGCGGCTCATGAGCTGCCGATGCCCACAACGTCCATCTACAGCAAAAGAGATGGCGTGGTTGACTGGCGCGCCTGCATAGAAGCGGTCGGCCCCACGCGCGAGAACGTCGAAGTGCGCGGCAGCCATACCGGTATGGCCATGGCGCCAGAGGTATTGCATGTGATCGCGGATCGTCTTGCCCAGGACCCGGCCCGCTGGCAGCCATTCGACCGCAAATCAGGATGCCGCGCGTTTCTGTACCCATCTCCTGCCAAGCCTTCGCCCAGAGCCCCCGAACCGAAAACATAGGATCCCAGTGCACAAGCTCAAGAAGTACCCGAACAGGCGTCTGTACGATATGACCGAGAGCCGTTATGTCACGGTCGAAGACGTTCGCAAGATCATTACCGACGGCGAAAGCATTGAGGTAGAAGACAGCAAGAACGGTGAAGACATTACCCGCCTTGTACTGCTGCAGATACTTGCGGAGCAGGAGACCCAGGGCCATGACAGTGTGCTCACGAATCGGGCCATCGAGCAGATCATCCGCTTCTACGGCGACAAGATGGGGGGTGTCGTTTCCCGCTACATCGAGCAGAGCATCATCAGTTTTCTCGATCATCAGGAGCAGTTCAGATCGCACCTACGTCAACTCAACGAGATGAACCCGTTGAACCTCATGCGCCAGGCCTACGAGGTGAACCGGCAGATGTGGAAGCCGCCCCGGCCGGATAGCAGCGACGAGCCCTTTGAGCCGCCGGCTGACGAAACCGGTTCGAAGGAGGGTTAGTGTGCGCTTACTTACGTTAAATGCCAGTGATGGCAAGGCTGTGCAGTGCTATGCCTGGCTGCGAGATGCGCCGCGCGGGGCGGTGCAGATTGCTCACGGCATGGGTGAGCATGCGAAGCGATACGATGCGGTTGCGAAGGCGCTGAACGAGGCTGGCTTCGTCGTGTATGCAAACGATCACCGGGGACATGGGGTCACGGGCGAAGCAAATCATGGCTACATGGGCGGCGATGGCTGGAACCGGGTTCTGGCAGATGCCTATGAGATCAACTGCGAGATCCGATCCAACCATCCGGATGTGCCGCTGATACTCTTAGGTCACAGCATGGGCTCGATGATGTCGCAGCAGTACATTACCCGCTATGGCGCCAGCATCGACGGGCTCGCTTTATCCGGTTCTCCCGGATTCTCGGACCCGATCGCCGGGACGATTCCACGCTTGCTCGCCCGGTTTGAGGCCTGGCGCCTGGGGCCGGAAAAGCAGAGCGAGCTGATGCAGAAAATGCTGTTTGGCAGTTCGAACAAAGCGTTCGATGGGCCGGGCGCAACGGGGTTCGAGTGGCTGTCGAGAGACGGCGGCGAAGTGATGAAATACGTTGACGATGAGGCGTGTGGCTTCGTGCTCTCGGCTGGCTCTTTATGCGACCTTTTTGCCGGAGCTGGCGCCAGCCAGAAAGAGGAAAATCTCGCAAACATCCCCAAAGATCTGCCGGTATACGCCTTTTCCGGGTCTGATGATCCGGTTCATGGTGAGCAGAAGAACTTCAATCGCATGATTGAAGCGTATCGTTCGGCAGGGCTTACCGACCTCGAGTACAGAATGTACCAGGGAGGACGCCACGAGCTTTTCAACGACATCAATGCCGGTGAAGTGCTGACCGATCTTATCGCTTGGCTTGAACGGGTTGTTCGTTAGAGGCGATCAACTGCCCGCCGCTGGCGATGCAGGCCTCGACGGTCGGCTTGGCGATATAGATCTTGGTGTTCCAGTATTCAGGGTGATCCGGCTTCAGACACTCGCCGCTCAAGGTCTTTTTTATGGGCGACCGGGGCTTGTCGGCCATGGCGTTCCCACACAGGAGTAAGGCCAGGGCGCCGGCTATCAGAAGGGTCGAAGCTGAATTTTTGCGCTGCATTCGTAGTACCACTCAATCTCTACGCGCTTGTATTGTGCCGCAAAATGCGCACAGAGATTGTGATCCAGTTGTGAGCCTGCGCCCCGTGCGTTACGCGGCCTTTCCGTTAGGATAGATGGTTATCTCCGGCTTCGCGAACCCGCGAGGCGGTATCTGGGACAGATGACACATGACATTCAAAGCGCTGGCCATCGACCTCGATGGCACCTTGTTGGTGGGGGAAGACCTGCCGGACTTCAACAGAGACGCCTGCCAGGCCGCCCGGGATGCGGGCCTGGCGGTGATGATCGCTACCGCACGCTGGTCGCCTCTGGCGCTGCGGCTGCAGGATGCGATTGGGATTCAGGACCCAATCATCGCCTGTTCCGGTGCGCAGGTGCTCGACCCACGGAACGGGCAGGATGTGTTCGACCACCGCCTGCCCGCAGATTTTACGGAAAAGCTCTACGCCATCTGTAACCATGAGCGGTGTATCGCTACGGTGACTACGACGAGCGACGTACGCATGAAGCTCGAGGGGCGGCTCGACCCGAACCTGCTCGGCCCGGAAGTGAGCCAGATCGAACGCCTGGAAGTCGATCCGGGTGATCTGCCACGGGTGGTGGCGGTGCAGGGCAGCCGCTGCAACCAGCGTATTCGCCATGAGCTGGAGGCGCTGTACGCCGACCATGTAAACGTGCTCGATTCCATTGGTCCCACCGGCAAGATCGTTCTGACGATCACTGCCAAAGCCGCAACAAAAGGAGCGGCGCTCGCGGCGGCGTGTGAGCACCTGGGTATCCAGCGCTCGGAGGTCGTGGCATTTGGCGATAGCGAAAACGACCTGGCCATGTTCGAAGCTGCCGGTGCAGCCGTTGCCATGGGCCAGGCCGATGATGTGACAAAAGCTGCGGCGACCTACGTGAGCAAGCCAAACACGGATGGTGGCGTGGCGCATGCGATCTACCGCCTGCTTGAAAGAGGAACCGTATGAAACGCTGGGTACTGTTGGCACTTTTTTCGGTCTGCGCGTCGTCCTGGGCGGCAGATCAGGTGAACTCCGAGCTGCGCGAGCCGGCCTTTGCCGATGCTCAGGCAGCTCTGGCGCTGGCGAACGAACAGGTGGCGCACCTGTTTGCGCCGGAAAACTACTCGGAAGGGGCAGATGCCTACCGGCGCGCCGAAGACATCTTCAAAGATGGTGGTAAGCTCGCCCGGTTGCAGAAGTATCTGGACGAGGCGGTGTCGCGGTTTCAAGCGGCGGCAGAGTTTGCGAAGACCAATCGGGACGCCCTGCAGCGACCCCATGCCGCTCGAGACGATGCGGAAAATGCCGGCGCGCAGAACCATGCGCCTGACCTGTGGCGCGATGGGGAGGTCGCTTTTTTTGAGGCTGCCACGCGTCTGGAAGCAGGCCGCGGTAAAGCGGCCGAGCGGTACATGGCCCGCGCCGAAGAAAAGTTTCGCGAAGCCGAACTCGCTGCGATTGAAACGAGCCTCTTCGCGGAGGTGGATGCGCAGATTGTCGAAGCTCGGGAGGTGGATGCGGATGATCATGCGGAGGTTTCATACGAGAAAGCCGTCAACCTCCTGGCCGAAGCGCGGGCGCTGCTCGTGCAGGATCGTTACGACACCGATAAGCCCCGCAGCCTGGCTAATGAGGCGCTGCATAACGCACGACATGCGGAATATGTAGCGCGTCTGTGGGACGCCATCCGGGATGACGACATCACTTTCGAGGGCGCACTGGGCGTGTGGGAGCGGGAAATCCAGAATATCGCTACGCTCCTCGACCTGCCGGTTTATTTCGACGAAGGCCCTGTGGCGGCCAGCGACGCCATTGGCGACAAGGTGACTGCGCTGTTGCTACGCCAGGGGCAACTGGAAAACGAACTGTCGGATCAGGAGCGCCACGCCTCGCTGCTGCAGGAAGAAGTGACCCGTCTCGAGGCTGAGCTGGGCGGGCAGTCCCGCGCCCGGGATCGGCTGCAGGCAGAGCTGGCTCGTCAGCAGCGGCTGAAGGACCGCGTGCGCAAGGTCGAATCCATGTTCCGGCCGGAAGAGGCGCAGGTCGTGCGCATGGAAGATCGGCTGGTGCTGCGCCTGCTCGCGCTCAACTTCAGAAGCGGTAAGGCAGATATCGTTGCCGACCACGAGACGGTTCTGGCCAAACTTATGGAGGCGCTGTCGCTGTTCCCTGAAACGCCGATCATCGTCGAAGGACATACCGATGCATACGGTCAGGACCTGACCAATCTCGAACTGTCCAACCGTCGTGCCGAAGCGGTCATGCAGTTTCTGCTGAACAACAGCCCGCTGTCGCCGGCGCTGCTGACCTCTGTCGGGTATGGGGAGTCGAAACCCATCGCCAATAACGAAACAGCCGAGGGGCGCAAAAAGAACAGGCGGATCGACGTGGTGCTCTACCCCAACTGGTGAAGTTCTGCGTTCTGCGGGTCGTGCCAGGCCTTCAGGCTTGGCACGGCGGCGATCAGCTGATCGCCGATTTCGATCTGGTAGCGGCCGGTGAGCGTTTCTTTTCTTGTTGACGAAAAATCGCCGTTGACATAACCGAGGCCGATGCAGGCGCCGATGGTGTGCCCGTAGGCGGCTGAGGTGATGTGTCCCACCGGGCGACCGTCGCGCCAGATCGGCTCGTCGTGAAACATGTGGGCCTGGTCATCGGTCAGCCGGAAGCTCACCAGCCGCCGTTGGATGCCTCGGGTGCGTTGAGCTTCCAGGGCTGCTCTGCCGGTGAAGCCGCCCGGTTTCTGCCAGTCGCACGTGAACGAAACGCCTGCTTCCAGGGGGGTGTTCTCGTCTGTCAGGTCATGACCCCAGTGCCGGTAGCCTTTCTCGATGCGAAGGCCGTCCATGGCGTGGTAGCCGGCGTGTTGTACTCCGTGAGCCGTCAGAGCCTGGTAGACCTCTGAAGCGTCGGCAGCCTCGATGTACAGCTCCCAGCCAAGAGAGCCTACGTAGCTGATTCGGGAGGCGCGAACCGGCTTGCCGGCGATCTCTATGATCTGGCTGGTCGAGAAGGGCGTTGGCGTGAAGCTTGATACCTGGCTCAGGTGTTTCCAGGCCTCCGGGCCCATGAGGCCCAGAACGCTGTAGCGTTCCGTTACGTTGCGCACGTTCACGTCGCAGCCTTCCGCATGGTGTTTCAGCCAGTGCAGGTCACGATGTTCGCTGGCGCAGCCGCTTACCACCCGAAAGTGCTCGTCTTCCAGGCGGGTCACGGTGACATCCGCTTCGATGCCACCCCGCTCGTTCAACCATTGGCAGTAAATCATGCTGCCGACCGGGCGATCGATGTTGGCGGTGCACAAGCGGTTCAGAAATTGCACGGCGTCGGGGCCGTCGATGTCGTACTTGGCGAAGCTCGAGAGGTCGAAGAGCGCGACGTTACGGCGAACAGCCAGATGTTCAGCCCGCGCATTGTCGAACCAGTTCTGTGCACCCCAGCTGTACTCATAACGAGCCGTCTGGCCGGCCCTGGCGAACCAGTTCGGCCGCTCCCAGCCATTCACCTCCCCGAAACAGGCGCCTGCTGCGGCCATCTGCGCGTGAAGTGCAGACAACCTCTGACCGCGGGCGCTCGTGTGCTGGTGGTAAGGCCAGTGCATGGCATAGAGCAGGCCGAGGCTTTCGGCGGTCCGTTCTCTCAGGTAGTCGCCCTGGTTATGAAAGGACGAGAAGCGTCTGATATCGACGTCCCACAGGTCCATGGGCGGCGCCGCCTGGCTGATCCAATCGGCCATGACCCGACCTACACCGCCAGCTGACTGAATGCCGATGGAGTTGAAACCGCAGGCGACATACAGCCCCTTGACCTCCGGCGTGGGGCCGAGCAGGTAACGCCCGTCTGGTGTGAAGCCTTCAGGGCCGTTGAACCAGGTGCGAATACCGGCTTCGGCGAGCGCGGGTATCCGCGTCATGGCGTTTTCGAGGTACGGTGCAAAATGCTCGAGGTCGAATGGCAGCTCATCGAACGAGAAGTCTGCCGGCAGAGTTCGTGCATCCAGCGGTTTCGCCTCCCGCTCGAAGCATCCCACCAGCAGGCGACCGGCATCGGGTTTGATGTACACGCCCAGATCCGGATCCCGAACGATCAACGGTGGGCCGGGTATGTCCATGGGCTCCGTAACCGCGTAGAAGTGCTCCGCTGCGTGAACAGGAATGTTGGCTCCTGCCGTCATTGCCAGTTCGCGGGACCAGAGACCTGACGCGATCACGGTCTGTTCTGCAAACACGTCGCCGCTTTGCGTTGCGGCGCCGATGACTTTACCTGCTTTGGTCAGCAGGCGATCTACCGCGCAGCCTTCCCGAATCACGGCGCCGTGGGCCCGGGCGGCTGCCGCCAGAGCCATGGTCGTGTCCACGGGGTTGGTCTGGCCGTCACCCGGCATGTGTGCCGCACCCGCCACGCCCTGCAGATTGAGATGCGGCCAGCGCTCAGCCAGCTCACCGTTCTCGAGCCAGCTGCATGCCACGCCGTTGTTCCTGGCCATGGCGGCCTGCCGCTGCAGTTCTGCCTTGCGCGCCTCAGAGGTGGCCAGCGTAATTGCGCCCACACGTTTGTACCCGGTGTTGTAGCCTTCCTGTTCGAGCTGTTCGTATAGTTCGCCGGAATAGCGCGCAAGCCGGGTCAGGTTGGCGGAGGCGCGCAGCTCAGCGACCAGGCCTGCCGCATGCCAGGTTGTTCCTGAAGTGAGCTGGTGCCTTTCGAGCAGCAGCACTTCGTGCTTACCTTCTCTGGCCAGATGGTAGGCAATGCTGGCGCCGACGATGCCGCCGCCAATGATGAGTATGTCGGTATGTATGCTGGTCACCGTGCGGTCAGCGTGGTGTAGACTTTGGTCAGCGCCGCCGGCAGGTCTTCCATCTCTTCGATGACCATATAACGGGACTGCGGACACATCCTCTTAAGGTAGTCGTGGCCTGATCGGTCGACGGTGATGCAGAACGTTTCAACCCCTTTACTCGACGCTTCCTGCAGCGCGCGAGCGGTGTCCATCAGTCCGTACTCGTGTTCGCCGCGATCCGGGCCATAGTCGCAGTCCTGGGGGAAGCCGTCGCTTACGACGATCAGTACGCGTAGGGCGTGCCCGGAAGCCGTGAGGCGGGCAGTGCTGTGCCGTATCGCCGGGCCCATGCGCGTGCTGCGTTTCGGCGCCATAGCGGCAATGGCGCGCAGCGCGTTAGATGAAAAACGCTCGCCGATTTCCTTGGCGATGAAGAGCTCCACGCAGTCGTGGCCGTAGCCGGAGAAGCCGTAGATGCCGAAGTTGTCGCCCAGTGTGTCCAGGGCGGTCGCCATGACGAGCATGGCCTCCCGTTGAATATCGATGATCTTTCTTGGCGGCTCTTCCTGCGGCAGTTCCAGGTCTGCAAACATGGGGTGGTCTTCGAATGGGTCCCGAAGGTTGACCGGATCCCCCCATTCATCTAGATCCGGCAGCTCCGGAGGTTCGATCGGGTCGTCGGTCGAGGCAGACAGGTCTACCAGAAACAGGGCGCACACATCGCGATGGGTGCGTTCCCGCCGGCTGTAGGTGCGTTCGTCGGGAGATGATCCGGCGCGCACATCCTGACGCGCTTCCAGAACGGCATTCATGTCCAGCTCATCGCCATCCAGAACACGTCGCACCCGCTGGAAACCGGCCGGCCGGATCTGCTCCAGCTGCGGTTTGACTTCAGGCAGCCAGCGGCGCACGACGGCGCGCTGTGCATCGAGGTCGGCTTCCGCGTCAGGCGCCAGGCGTTCTTCGAACAGCACGCAGTGTTTTTTCAGGTACCGCCGGCTGTGCATGTCCCATTCATCGTAGCGGAAGCTGCGGGCGATGGGTCGTTGTGAACCCAGTGCGTGGCGAAGCGTGGCCTTCTCGATGTCGATGCGTCTGCGCAGCGTATCCCGCTCCTGACGTAGACCGCTGATGTCGAGATTTTCTTCACGTACATCACCGTCAAGACCCTCTGTGCTGCGGGCCTCCACACCCTCGGATTCCATCATCTCCACGGCCAGCAGCTCGTTGGTGAGAATGTCTTCTTCTTTTTCCCAGTCTTCGAGCCGCGCTTCACGCTGCATCCATTCAGCGCCGGATACCTCGGCGCTGACGATCGGCACAGGCTCTGCGCTCACGTCCATTAGGCTATAGAGCGTGAGGGTGGCCTCTGCCACATCGTAAACAGTGGCGTCTTCGTGGCTGAGATCGGCCCCGAAAGACAGGGCGTGCAGGGCTGCGTCTGACGGCTCATCGGTCATGTACCTGGCTGCACCGGGGTAGGCGCGGCGAATATGAGCGTCGATACGCACCCGGTCCAGGTCGTGAAACAAACGGCGGGCGACACCGGGATTGGGGAAACTTGAAAAGAACTGTGTGAGCTCGCTGGCACGCGCGTTCGCGGGCTCTTCTTCTGGCAGCTCCGGCAGACGTTGCCTCGCCTGATCCATGGAAAAATCGAAGGTGCCGCATTCGCGTCTGCCGATCTGTTGCAAGGCCATGACGTGAAACGCATGTGGGTCGTCAGATTCGACGGATGCCGGCAGGTACAGTGCGTTCAGGCTCTGCTGCGCTTCATCCGTATCGCTCGCGTGAATGTGCAGGTAGCGTCCGCAGATGCCTTCCGCGAAGAGCGCCAGGCGCTCTTCAACGTCTGCCAGTTCGATCACGGCAGGATGACGTCGATGATATCGCGCACCGCCTGCTGCACCTGGGCATCGTCGGAGATCGCGGTGGTAATGGACGTTTCGGCAGCTCGGCGCGGGTCGATGCCGCGGGTGATGAGGTTGCCCGTGTAGATCAGCAGTCGCGTGCTCACCCCTTCTTCGAAACCGTGCTCCCTTAGATTGCGCACGCGCTCGCCGATCACTGCTAGGCGTTCGCCGACAGAAGGCTCTACGCCGCTTTCGTGAACGATGATTTCCGTCTCCCGCTCGAGCGTCGGGTAGTCGAACTCGATGCTGACGAAACGCTGTCGGGTGCTTGGCTTCAGATCTTTCAGCACCGACTGGTAGCCGGGGTTGTAGGAAATCACCAGCGAAAAGTTTTCATCGGCATGCACCAGCTCACCGGTTTTGTCGATCGGCAGAATGCGCCGATGGTCGGTCAGCGAGTGGATCAGCACTGTCGTGTCTTTGCGTGCTTCGACGATCTCGTCCAGATAGCAGATGGCGCCGGTGCGCACTGCTCGGGTCAGCGGTCCGTCAGACCAGATGGTCTCGTCTCCCTGCAGAAGATATCGCCCCACGAGATCTGTGGCGGTGAGATCTTCGTGGCAGGCGATGGTGACCAGCTGATCGTCACCCGGGCCTTTCAGGCGCCATGCCATATGCTCGACGAAGCGGGTCTTGCCGCAACCGGTCGGGCCTTTCAGGAGGAGTGGCAGACTCGCGTCGAAGGCGGCTGAGAATATTTCTACCTCATCTTTGAGCGGCAGGTAGTAGGGCGCGTCATGTTCTTGCTGCATCGGCTCAGGTTATCCTGATGGCAGCAAAAGGTGAATCTCATGAATGCTTCGGAAGAAACTCTGCTCGACGCTGTGACCTCAGCGTTACCGCCGCTGCTCAACGCCATGGATGTGCTCGAACGAGCTGCCCGGCACCTGCACCCGCCGCAGCTCGATGAAGTGCTGGGCGCCGTGCAGCCGTTCCGGCAGCCCGTTGTGCAAGGCGTCGAGGTGTTTTCTTCGCTGGAATGGCCCGAGCATCTGCAGCGGTTCAGTGAGGCCGTTTTGGAGACTGCCGGTCATGTAGAGAAAGCGTTCGCAGGTCTGGCGGCGGCACCCGCGCACAGCAACCCGATCATGGCGGCTTACTCAGCGCTACGTTACAGCGCCAGGGCAACGGAGGCGCTGTATCCGGTAAGCGTGATGCTTCCGCCGGTGAGCCGTTTCTTTCTGCTCGAAAGCATGCAGGACGATGAGACGCTCCTCGAGCAGCTCGCCAGCGCCGATGTCAGCCGCGAGGCGGTGGGTGTCTTTCATGTGAACAATGCCCTGGAAGAACGGGGCGGATTTTCGCTGTACGTGCCCGAGTACTATGCCGGTGAAGCGCTGCCACTGGTTTTTGCGCTGCATGGCGGTAGCGGCCATGGGCGCAGCTTTCTCTGGCAATGGCTCCGCGCGGCCCGCTCGCTGGGTTTGATGGTGCTCAGCCCGACGTCCCGCGATCACACCTGGTCGTTGATGGGCGATGACGTTGACGGCGCTGCGCTCAGCAGCATGTTTACCTATGTGACCGAACACTGGAACGTGCAAAGCGATAAAGTGCTCCTCACCGGTATGTCGGATGGCGGGACGTTCAGCTACGTCCAGGGCCTGCAAAGCGATCTGCCCTACACGCATCTGGCGCCGATCGCAGCGTCGTTTCACCCGATGCTGCTTGAAGTGGCCGATGCCGAAAGGGTCCGCAATCTGCCGGTCTACCTCACGCATGGCGCTCTGGACTGGATGTTTCCAGTTGATATCGCGAGGAGTGCACATCAGGCGCTGGAAGCGGCAGGGGCCGAAGTGGTGTATCGGGAGGTCGAGGATCTGTCTCACACCTATCCTACGGAAGAGAACGAAGCGATCGGTCGGTGGCTGCTGGAAACCTGATCTTCTCGCTGTTCGACGGTCGCTGCATGATCTGCCGTCTTACGTGAGCCAGCGGTGCGTTGTCATCGAGCTCGAGACGATCGCCGTCGATGCGAATACCCAACGGTTCATAGAGTGACTCCACAGGGGGCAAGCCACGTGCGTGCGCGTAGCTCTCAAACAGGCGACTCATGACGTTTGATTCGGTGAGCATGTCGAGCTGCTCGAAGAGCGCCCGTGGCCGGCGGCTACGAGCTGCCGGCAGGCAACACGCAGACAGTTCTGCCATCGAGGTATCAAGGCTTAGCGTGCCGTTGGTTTCGGCGCGCAGCGCAACGTCGCCCATCAAGGCCAGCGCCGCACCGCTCCAGTAGATCAGCATGCGCACATCCCAGAAAGCGCGGGAGTCTGATTGCATTGGCGAAGGTGGGTCTTTTAGATTGCGAGCGCTTGCAAATGCCTGGACCAAGCGCCGCCACCCCTCAGTTTCGGAGTACACGCCACGCCGGGTTAGAAGCACTACCTGGTAATAGCTGGCGAACCCTTCAGACACCCACCGGGCGTTGACATAAGGCATCAGCAGGTGGGCGAACTCGTGGGTGGCCGTCCAGTCAGATGTCAGAGATTCGAGCGAACTTTCTGCCTGTACAAAGAAGCGTATGGTTTCACCGCCATCACGGATGACATGGCCGAAGGGCACGGGCTCACCGCTTCGTCCGGGCACGTCGATCACGAGGATGGTGGCGTCTGGATTCGGGAATCTCTGTGCCACCTGCCAGACGTCGCCGGCGGCTCGTGCCAGCCAGGTGCGCACTTTCGAGAGGTGTTCGGGTGGGCCTGCGTAGGTGAGCGGCAGCGTTGCACCCGGTAGATCAATTTGGCCTTTGTGAAGGTTGCCGAACAGCGCGATGCTTTCACCACTACCCGGGGATGGCAGCACTTCAAAGGTGCCTTCCCTCCGCTTCCAGGGGAGGAATGCCTGCATACCATCCGGTAGCTTCAGCGTTAGTTGCACTCGGTCGTCTGCGCCAAGCTCGGGCAACCAGAGCCACTGTCCTGGCCGGGTGTTGAGCGCGCTGTCAGGATCTACGCGTTCGTCGAACCGGCGCAGCTTTGATCGGTATCTGATGCATCTGACCTTCCGGGAGGATAGTTGGCGGCTTCCAAACGCCAGCGGAGCCCCGTCGCAGGTGTGCGCTTCGATCAGGTCCCCTTCATGCGCGAGCGGGGCCTGGAGAACAGTTGGATTCGCGAGCTCGGCTTCAACGGATATCTCTTCAAGGCTGTCTGACAGGATCAGAGCGTAGTGGTGCGTCGCTGCCAGAGCAGGCAGAGTATTCAATGTGAGTGTCAGTACGAAAAATACATGCCTGCTGTGCGTTCTACTCCTGGTTGCGCAAGGATTGCGCGCGGAGGATCTGCACGACGCGCTTGCTCGCGTACTCAAGAAAGAGAACGTTCCTGCCGCAGCGGTTGTGATTGTTGAGCCGGAGCTGAAAACGCGATTTCTCCTGTTCGGTGAGGGCGTCACGAGCGCCACGTCGTTCCGATGGGGGTCCGTTACCAAGACCTTTACGGCGCTGACGCTAATGAAAGCAGCTGAAGCGTCGGGTGTCTCGCTCGATTCACGACTGTCAGACATCGTTAACGAGAAGCCCTGGCACAATCCTTTTCCGGATGCGCCGATTCGATTGCTGCACCTTCTCGAGATGACCGCCGGCATGCCTGACCTGTCGCGTCGTGCGTTTGGTGACAATAGAGATCTGTCTCTGCCTGTCGCGGTGACCGAACATGCCGATTCGCTGCGCGTGGAATGGCAACCCGGACGCTTCCACTCCTACACGAACGCTTCTGCAGGACTCTCTCAGTTGGCGATCGAAGCGCTCACCGGCCAGACGTACGCACGAGCGCTCCGGGAATCAGTGCTGAATCCGCTGGGTATGGCATCGGCTTCCGTCCGGCCGGACGCGAACCTTCCGGGTGGTTTTCGGGCAGACGGCGTGACGTCAATCCCCTACTGGAACATGACTTTCGCTGCTTTCGGCGCGCTCAATGCGTCCAGCGAAGATCTGTCTCAGCTGCTGTTAGCGCTGTTGGCGCATGGTGAAGTCTCGGGGCGCAGGGCGTGGAGCAGGAAAATCGACGATCATCTATGGCGCCCGCATACCGGCCTGGCGGCAGAAGCGGGACTCGAAGTGGGTTACGCGGCAG
>JAUIKX010000059.1 GCA_030430515.1 Gammaproteobacteria bacterium
CGCCGAGAGTTTCGACATCATCTACGCGCTTGCCGACAAGCTCGGTGCCGGTGTCGGTGCATCACGGGCCGCCGTCGACGCCGGGTACGTCCCGAACGACATGCAGGTCGGCCAGACAGGCAAGATCGTCGCCCCAGATCTGTACATCGCCGTAGGTATTTCCGGTGCGATTCAGCACCTGGCAGGCATGAAAGACAGCAAGGTCATCGTGGCAATCAACAAAGATGAAGATGCGCCGATCTTCCAGGTGTCGGATTACGGCCTTGTCGCGGATCTTTTCAAGGCTCTGCCGGAATTCGAGGCTTTGCTATAGTCCCTACATTGGGAGTAACCTAACAATTCTCCCAAAGTGTAACCGCTGCTGATGTGGATGCATGAGGCTGACACGCAGCAGCGGTTCGATTAAACAGGAGCATGTCCAGTGGCGGTATATGAACTCAATGATGGCCAGTTGTTGCGTGTTGCGCGCAGCATCGATGGCAAGTTGCAGCAGCAGTACTTCAGTCTGATCGGTCTGAACAAAACGCAGCAGCGAGCGGTACGCAAGGAAGCGAAGGAAGTCGACGAAAAGTGGGCTGCCCAACAGGAAAAAGCAAAGGCCCTGCGGGTGCGCGAAGCGGCAACGCCGAAAAAGCACACCACAGGCATTCGTGGTATCAACCTTGTTTACCGGCCCTCGCCGGCATTTCGTGTGCAGGTGCAGGCGGAAGGCAAGTCGATGGTCCGCGAATTCTCCGTGAAACGTTTTGGTGCCGAAGAGGCCTGGAACGAGGCGCTTAAATTCCTGGCCAAGTGCCGTGGATACAAGCGTGTGCCGAAGGAGTGGAAAGAGCGTATGCCCCGAGTACCGAAAAAGGCACCCAAGAAGCGCTGAAACGCTCTTTTTTCTGTCTTAATTCGTTCCTCGGCGCGTCTTCTTAGCGCTTTTCCCATGCAAAAATGCGGCGCCTGCCATCAGGTAAGGCGCTGCAGGCTTCTCTCTTTATGTGCTCAGTGACCTGTTGGCGGTAAACCAGGTCACCGGCCGCGCGTAATCGTGCACCACCTCAGTAACGTCCAGAACCAGGGCGAACAGTGCCATGCGGACCAGCAACCCATTGTCGGTCTGGCGGAACACCGCCAGGTTGGGATTCTGATTCAGGTCTGTGTCCAACTCCTGCGCATCGGCTCTCGAATCCCTCGGTAATGGATGCATGATCACCGTATTCGGTTCGCAGAACTGCGTATATATCGCCTGGTTCAGCCTGAACAGTCCCTTGTATCGATTCGCCTCTTCCTGGGAGGGAAACCGTTCTTCCTGCGTTCTCGTAACGTACAGAATGTCGACGTTGTTGATGCCCGTTTCCAATTCGTTGTAGACGCGCACCACATGTCCGGCATCCTGCAGCTGACTGGCCAGCGGTTCGGGAATTTCAAGTCCCGGCGGGCTGACCAGGTGAAAGGTGATTCGTCCGTAGAGCGCCAGGAGTTTGCACAGCGAGTGCACGGCGCGTCCGTATTTCAGATCGCCGATCAGCGCGATTTTGAGGTTGTCGATCTTCTTTCCCTGTGCCGCCAGCTCCGCACGAATCGTATAAAGGTCGAGCAGCGCCTGGCTTGGGTGCTCGTTCGGGCCGTCACCGCCATTGATCACCGGCACCCGGGAGGCTTCGGCAAACTCGGCAACAGAGCCAGCGGTTGGGTGACGCATGACGATCACGTCGCTGTAACCGGAAAGTACACGAGCGGTATCGTAGAGCGACTCGCCCTTCGCGAGTGAAGATGCCTTCACCTCGGTGGTTTCGCGCACTTCGCCACCGAGCAAGTTGAACGCGGCGCCGAATGAGAGGCGTGTACGCGTGCTCGGCTCGAAGAACATGTTGGAAAGGACAGCGCCCTCCAGAACCCGGGTAATGCGCTCCCGCGCCGCGTAAGTGCGCAGGTCGTCCGCAACCTCGAATATCCTGGCAATGTCGCCCCGATCGAACTGATCCACTGAAATGATACTGCTGCCGACGAAATCCATAGTTGCCCCTCTGATCGTGGTGCGCATATTACTCGCCGGACGAACGTCGGTGTAGCATTGCCCGCATCGAACCGACCGGGAACAAACATGAAACTGCTGACAGGCTCCCTTTTCTTCGCTTTTCTATCCGCTCCACATCTGACCGTTGCCGCCGAGCTGCTCGAAAGGGAAATGAGCCGCGACGAGTTCAAAGCAGCCGGGCTGCACCGACTTACGGCAGCGGAGTTACGACAGCTGAATGAATATCTCGGTCGAGCGAATGGACGGGTAGAGCAGAAGCCCGATGCAGGTTTCGGAGAAGAGCAGCTCGAGAAACCGGTTCCGAGGGCCACTGGAGAGGGAGAGGTTGCGCAGATTCGTTCGCAGATCAAAGGTGATTTTCGCGGTTGGGAAGGGCGCACTGTTTTCCGGCTCGCAAATGGGCAGATCTGGCAGCAGAGGCTCAGTGGTCGCTATCGTTACAGGGCGACTGATCCAGAGGTCATCATCGAGCGGGGAAGGTTTGGATACTACCTCGTTATTCCAGAATCAGGTCGAAAAATAGCCGTTAAGAGGTTGAAATAAATACAAAAATAGATACTTCAATATATTGAAATATTGTTTCAATTTTTTTTCCATTTTGTTGAGGGGTCTCCCGGCTCAGACGTCTATACAACATCGCAAAAGAACCTTTGCGCGAAGCCCGTTGCGGGCACTTCGTTCAACGGTTCCAGAGCGTGAGTAAAAAAACCAAGTTGGGGGATATCTATGACCTTTGAACTACCTTTGTGGGCGCGCTCGTTGCTGACCGTGCTCCTGGTACCTGTTCTCTCCCTTGCCACTCCTGCTTTCGCGGCTGACGAAGAAGACGAAGCTGTCGAAGAGGAGATTGTTGTAACCGGTTCGCGCGTCAAGCGCTCCGATTTCACTTCGGCCAGCCCGATCACCGTGATCACGGGCCAGTCGATTCTGGAATCCGGTTTCAGCAACCTGGGTGAGGCTCTCCGTTCGCAGGCTGTTGCCGGTACCGCCGGTTTCAACCAGTCGAGCGTTCTCTCCGGCGGTGGCGCAAGCTCCGTGGATCTGCGTAACCTCGGCCAGAGCCGGGTGCTCGTGCTGATCAACGGCAAGCGCGTCGCCAGCTTCGCTGACTCCCTGGCCAACCAGGCCGTCGACCTCCAGTTTCTGCCGAACTCGATGGTCGAGCGGGTCGACATCCTGCGAGACGGTGCTTCGGCCATCTACGGCTCCGACGCCATCTCAGGTGTGGTTAACGTCATCCTCAAGGAACGCTTCGAAGGTATCGAAGCGGGCGTTTCCTCCGGTATCTCCGGCGAAGGCGACGGTGAGTCCTACACGGCCAACTTCGTCATGGGCACCACGAGCGATCGCGGCTCCCTGATGCTGGGCGGTGAGTACTACTACCAGAACAACATCAACCAGCGTGATCGTGATTGGGCGTTTCCGACCATTTCCGGTCTGTCTGCCGCTGGTGCGACCAATGGTTCTTTCTTCAGCCCGGGCGGTGTCTACTTCGGTAACAATGGTAGCCTCTACTGCTCCATTCCGAAGGCTTTTGGTGGTGATGAGGTCACTAACGACCTGGCCAACTGCCCTTCATTCCTGAGCAATCAGCAGGTAGGCAGCCCCGGAGAAGTGGAAGCGCTCCGCTACGACTACGGCCTGCGACAGGACCTCTATAATTCCAATGAGGTCTACACCATGGCTGGTTACGGGGTATACGAGATCACCGACGGCATCGAAGCGTTCATGGAGATGCAGTACGCCAAGCGTCGCGGTGAATCGAATCTCGACGGTAACCCCGGCTCATTCGGTACGCCTTCGTTCCCGAATGGCTCTTTCGTACCTGGCACGAACCCTTACGTTCAATCCCTGGGCCTGGGTGAAGGCTTCTACTACTTCCGTCCGTCCAGCACCATCGGTACCCGTCGCAGCAACCAGGAGTCCGACACCATTCGTATGGTCACCGGTCTTCGTGGCGACGTGCTCGACGAAGGCATGTTCGAAGGCTGGAGCTGGGAGCTGTCCTACCTCTACACCCGTGTAGACGCGGACCTCCGCACCAACTCCACCTGGAACCTGGCGCGCTTCAGCCGCATCGTCGACCCGGATGCCTGTGCGCTGGATCCGATCTGTGCCGCAGCCGTCAACCCGGCTGGCGCTCTGGACGTTGCTCGTCCCGGCAACTGGCTGCAGTCTGAAATCGAGTACATGCGTCAGAACACCCTCGCCACTGCTGAATTCCAGACCACTGGCTGGTTCGGCCTTGCCACCGGCCCGGTGCTCGAGCTGCCGGCGGGTGAAGTGCATGTGGCTGTCGGTTTCGAGCAGCGCACCGACCGCGGTTTTGCCAAGCCCGATTCGGTTACCGAAGCGGGTGAGTCTGTTGCAAACCAGACCTTTACCTCTCAGGGTAACTTCAGCGTGACGGAATTCTTCGCGGAAGTGGACATTCCTGTTGCCGCTGACCTGCCCGGTGTCGAGCAGCTCGACCTGAACCTGCAGGCGCGTACCTCCGACTACAACACCTTCGGTTCGGAAGATGTATGGCGTGCCGGCATCAACTGGCAGATCTACTCTGACCTGCGCCTGCGTGCGTCCATGTCGACGGCCTACCGTTCTCCGCAGATCACCGACCTGTTCGGTGGCGGTACGGTGAGCTTCGACTTCTTCACGCACCCCTGTGTTGACCCGGTTCTGGAAGCGAACGTTGCAGCCAACTGTGCGCTGCAGGGCATCCCGCAGACCGCCAACCAGGTCTCCGCGCAGTTCGCGGTACTGGCAGGTTCCAACCCCAATCTGTCTCCGGAAACCGCAGACACCTCCACGATCGGCCTGATCTTCACGCCGAGCTTCCTGGAAGGTTTCTCGATCTCCATCGACTACTGGGACATCGAGGTCGACGACCTGATTTCGCGTCTGACGTCTGACTCCATCGTTGATGCCTGCTACGAAGGACCTGTTGGCCTGACCGCAGACGAATGTTCGCAATTCGTTTCCGTGTACAACGCCAGCACCAACAACCTGACCATCGGCTCTGCTCGCAATGCGCTGACCAACCTCGATAGCGTCTCTACCGACGGCTACGACGTGGGCATCGCCTACGAGTTCGACGTGATGGATGCAGTGGTCAATCTGGACTTCCAGGGCACCTACGTGAAGGAAAACACCTTCTACCCGGGCGCCGGTGGTGCTGATGATCGTGGCTCCATCCCGCGTATCCGCGGCAACTTCAATGCCAACGTGGACTGGCAGAGCTGGGACTTCGGTCTCCGCGCCCGCTACATCCATGGCATGGACGATCCGCGTTTCGACGGTAACAACGTGTTTGGCTACAGCGATGTAGACGCACACACCGAGATCGACCTGCGTGCTTCCTACAACTGGGACAAGTACCGCGCGACCCTCGGCGTGAACGACGTGTTCGACAACGATCCGCCGTACGTATTCAGCTCGGGCAACAACACCGACCTGTTCCTGTACGACGCTCGTGGTCGTTATGTCTTCCTGCGTCTGAGTGCTTCTCTGTAAGCGTTCAGAACGCTAGAAGCCTTGAAGGGGTCGCGTAAGCGGCCCCTTTTTTTTGAGCTGACTTTCAGATACTGCGTTCCAGACGCAGGTAGCCGTACCGTCCCGTGATGTCATACGTGCGCGAATCATAGGAATCGTTGAACGCCGCGGCCGAAAAAGGCGGGGCTTCATCCAGCAGGTTGTTGATGCCGAGCGATATTCGGAACCATTTCGTCGCAGGGCCGAGATAACTGACCTGCACGCTGTGCGTCGCCCAGAGTTCCATTTCCCGTTCCAGGCCAATGATCGGCACCACTTCTTCCAGTTCGCTGACCAGATACACGTTGTAGCGGGCCCGCCAGAAACGCCTCTGCCAGTCCAGCCCCAGGCTTGCTTTCCAGTCCGGCAGGGCGCCATTGCCGCCGGAAGCGGCGTCCAGAAAAGTGCCGGCCTGATCGACCGCCGGCAGCCCGGGTGCGAGGCGATCGACGAAGCGGGAAATGTGGGTCGTGTTGACGGCAAACTCGAAGCGGCCAAGACGCTCCGTATCGAAGGCGCGCCGTAGCGACATATCGAATCCTTCGACCTCACGTTCACCGATGTTCAGGTACCTCGACAGGACCCGGGTGATGTTGCCGTTGGCATCGCGCTGCACCAGACCCGGAAAGCCTGTACCCAGAGCATTGTCGTTGATAATGAGTTGCGGGTTGGTATCGACGACGTTCTGCTGGCTGATGCGGTAGTGGTCTAAAGAAAAGAGCAGGTCGCCGTCGCTGAAATGCTTTCGCCATTGCACGCCAAGACTCAAGGTGCGCGAACGCTCAGCCTGCAGTTCGGCGTTGCCGCCTTTTTCCGTCAGGAACTGGGTCAACGACGGATCCGATTGGGTGCTGCAACCAGGCAGCCGGATGAGGTTATCGGCGAGCGAGCACGGATCGTTGAGCTGTTCGAACGATTGCGAGGTGCCGCCGAACATTTCGATCAGATTCGGTGCGCGGAAGCCGTGCGAGTAGCTCGCGCGAAAAGACCACGCGGGACTCGGCTGGTAGTGCAGAAGAAGCCTCGGATTGCTTTCCCGGCCGAAGTCGCTGTAACGGGAGATCCGACCGGCAAGGTAAGCATCCAGCCGATGGATGCCTGGACGGTCACGGAAGATCGGCAGGCGAAGCTCGGCAAAAGCCTCCCAGGCTGTTCTGCGACCGTTTGTCGCTGCAAGGCTGCCCGATCCAATGACGCCGCTCTGCGTCTGCAGCGGATCCGGCCTCGTACGCAGCGATTCCTCCCGGTACTCGCCACCGAGCGCAATGTCGATCGTTCCGGCGGGGAGTTCCGGTCCGGAAAAGTCGAGGTAGAAATCGCCGCCGTTCATGCGGCTTTTCCCTTTCGTATGCGGCTGCACGAGGACGTATCGAAGCATGGGTTCAGTAATACTTCCCGGTACGCCGAACAGATCGAGCGGCACGCACGGCGAAGCGCAATCAGCGGAAAGAGCCTGTTGCACTGCGTAGCCGTTTATCGCGCCCTTGAGCGCCTCATTTGCCTGCGTGCGGGAATGGTGCATGGTGACCTGCCAGCTCACGCCGTTACGTTCGCCTCTGACGCCTATGACTCCGCGGGCGGTGTCTGTCTCGTTTTCCTGTTGTCGTGTGGAGGCTTCTGTTATCCGCCTGCGGACATCGAAGATCTCGATGCCGAACGGATTGTATGGGTTGGCCTCGCTGACCGGCAGCTCCAGTTTCTCGAAACCAGTGAGCAAAGGCGTGGGCGCCAGCGTGTTGGTCGACTTGGTATTCGTCACGAGGCCTTCAAAGAACCAGGTGTTACCCTGTTGTTCGTGCTCGCCGTCGACGAACAATGAGTAACGCTGGGAGGGCACGGCCAGCGTTGTGTGGTCACGATACTCGTACCGGTCGTCGTCTCCGGCTGGTCGATAGCTCTGGCCGTCAAAGATCACCGGGCCTGTCTCGAGGGTGATCCGTGCAGGTATCGTCGCGCTGGAACGCTTGTCGATGCCGCCTCGCGCTCGATCGTCCGAACTGCTCGACAGTGCACGGTCACGGCTGAACATGGGGTCCTGTTCGTAGTAGCTTGCCCCTGCGAGAAGTCGCGTGTTCTCGCCATTGAATGCGTAGGTGAGCGATAAATTGTGAGTGTTCAGGTCACCCTCGCCAGAGGCGCCGGCATAAGCATCTACGTGCCAGCCATCGAGGTCCCGCCGTGTCATGATGTTGACCACACCTGCAACCGCGTCGCTGCCGTATACAGCGGAAGCGCCATCTTTCAGCACTTCAATCCGTTCGATGAGTGCAAGCGGCAATGTGTTGAGGTCGACGGAACTGCCGTAAAGCGCTTCGGGGTTCATGCGCCGGCCGTTGAGCAGGACGAGCGTGTTGGATGCGGGAAGGCCTCGCAGTGTGACTGAAGCCGTTCCGTCCCCACCATTCGTGACGAGCGTGCTGGTGGAATTTCCAGAGACTGCCGGCAGGTAACGGAGAATTTCTCCAAGCGACTGGTGGCCAGATAGCTCGATTTCGGGGCGGGTGATCACATCCACGGGAACAGGCATGCCAACGCCGGCGTGCTGCAGGCGGGTGCCGGTGAGAGGGCGTTCGCGCACCAGAATCTCTTCCATCGGCCCCAGGGGAGGAACGGGCGCTTCCGCCGGCTGCGGTAGCATTTCATCTTTCATTTCTTGCGGATTGCATGGGCCTGATTTCAACGCGACCAATGCTTCCCGAATAAATGAGTAGGTCAGGCAGCTTCCTGCCAGCAGAGCGTCGAGCGCTTCACGGGGTGACAACTGTCCCTGCAGTTCCGGGCTTGTCAGATCGGCGACAGCTTCGCGGCTGAACACGATCGAAAGGTCCGCCTGCTGGCCGAGCAGTAGGAGGCTGTCGTTTAGTGGGCCGGCAGGAATGTCAATTGTCGCGGGCGAAGAGGTCTCTCCAGCGTGCACGCTGGAAAGGGCCAGGCACAACGCTGCGATGTTGCTGCGCTGGAATCGACTGAGAAGTGAGTGTCTCAACCAAAGGCTTAATGTAGGTTCGTGCCGGCAATGCTACCCGCATTCCAACAGCGCATAAACCGATGCATCTGCCATTTCCGGCAGTTGTCCGATCAGTTGTCCGATCAGTCGTCCTGTCAGCCCTGATGTAGAAGGATCAGATTGTCGGACACCGTTGTCCACTCGAGGTCGAGAGTCCCTGCAAGGGCCTGCACCATGGCTTGCTGCTCCTGAAGCTGCAGAACCGCACTGATTCGTAGTTCGCCTAACTGCTCGTTGGCGACCGCCATCGGTTGAGGCACGTAGCGATTGAGGTCTTCCAACAGGTCCTCGAGCCTGACATCGCTGTAGACCAGCCGCCCGGTCCGCCAGGCCGCTGTTTCACCCGCATTCGGCTCGGCAAGCCGGACGACGTCGGCTGAGGTGATCAACGCGCTCTCGTTAGCTGCCAGTTTCCGCGCGCGCTCGCCGAGGCGTGCGACGGCAACGAGCCCTTCGGTTACCGCTACCTCTGTTGCATTTTGTCCTGCGTAGACGTTGAACGCGGTGCCCAGAGCCGTTGCCGTACCGCGACGTGTGCGCACCGTAAATGGTCGCGCCGGGTCTTTGGCGACTTCGAAGTAGGCTTCCCCGGAATCAGAGAGCTCAACGTTCCGCTGAGTATCACTGTACTGCACGGTCAGTTCGGTACTGGTATTCAGATAAACGGTCGTGCCGTCGCTGAGCAGCACGCGTCGCTGCTCTCCGAGGATCGTTTCGTAAGAGGTGGACTGCGGATTCAGCAGCAGGACCGCAAACGAAAGCAGGATGGTGGCCGCAGCGGCCAGCGGGATCCATCTTTTACGGTCCGTCCTGAACTCAACGACATTTTCGGGCACCGTCTCGATCTGGCCGGTCAGGCCCCATAGATCAAGCATGTCATCGAAGGCACCGGCGTGCGCCGGATCTTCGGCGAGCCACGTGGCAAATTCCGCACGTTCGGCGTCTGTTACGTCCGTAGCACGTAGCCGGGCAATCCATTCGATGGCCACATCTTCCAGCACCTTCTGGTGCATTTTCTGATCGTCGTTGGCGGATTCAGTACTCAAGATGGTCGGCTGTCACGTCTATGGGAGCGGGTTGCACGATATAAGACGATTGGCTGACCCGACCCCTCAACCGTCTGGTTAGTTTTCATCAGATCCGCTCCTGGTCTGCATCCGCAAGGCGCGTGCGGAAGTGCTTCAACGCCTGAATGATGTACTTTTCCACCATGCTGGTTGAGACGCCGAGCGCTCTGGCAATGTCCGGATAGGAAAGCCCTGCGGTTCTATGCATTGTGAACGCCTGTCGGCATTTGGGCGGAAGCTCTTTCAGTGCGGCTTCAACGATGTCCAGCCGCTGGCGGGCGCTGACCGTCGTTTCCACATCGACAGCGGCTTCGGGTTCTGCGTGCCCGGCTTCGGTGTAGCGCTGCACCACCTGATTGTGGCGCACCCGATCGATGGCCAGGTTGGAGGCGGTCTGAAACAGAAACGCTTTGGGGTTTTCCAGAGCCTCCGGCGCTTCCAGGCGATACATTCGCAGCCAGGCTTCCTGCGCAACCTCCTGTGCTTCGTCAACACTGCCGAAACGCGCTGCCAGGTAGCGAACCAGGGGGGTGCTCTGGCTGTCATACAGCGCTGAAACGAAGTCTGAAGAGTCAGTGGTCTCGCTCAAAACTGACGCATCTGCCGGAAGTTGCTGCGCAGTTTACCACACCGGATTTGCCCAACTCATCGGCTGCTTTGTATAGAATTGCAGCCTCTATTCGAGGTAAACCCATGCACGCCACACCGCCTGTCATCGACCTTCAGAGTTCTGTTGGCTTGACCGAGGCCTGTGAACGCTGGGGCGTGTTTCAACTGCGAGGGCACGATGTGCCGCACGAGCTGATTCAGGGGCTGAAGGCGCACAGCCGGCGGTTGTTTGAACTGCCTGGTCCACAGAAGGCCGCGATCATGCGCACAGACCGGAATCCCTGGGGTTTCTACGACCGGGAACTGACCAAGAATCGTCGGGATTGGAAAGAAATATTCGATGTCGGCCCGGCCTATGGCGACGCTCAGCCGCAATGGCCAGAGACGATTCCAGGTTTCAGAGGTGCAGTGGCGCGCTACTCGCAAGCGGCTCACGACCTGGCACTGACGGTGCTGACGATGATCATCGACACCCTGGGTGTCGATGCCACAGAAGTGGGCAGCGGGTTTGACGAGCACACGAGCTTTCTGAGGCTTAATTTCTACCCGGTCTGCAAGGATCCGGCCCCAGCTGATGCACCAACCGTGCCGGATACCGGCCAGCTGGGTATCAGCCATCACACGGACGCAGGGGCGCTGACCATCCTCCTGCAGTCGGATGTCGAAGGCCTTCAGGTATTGCACGACGGACGCTGGATCACTGTGCCCGTCGTCGAGGATGCGTTGACGGTCAATATCGGCGATGTGGTGCAGGTCTGGTCGAACGACCGGTTCAGCGCCCCTGTACATCGGGTTCTGGCCAACCGTGAGCGGCAGCGCTTCTCCTGCGCCTACTTCCTCAACCCGTCTGTTAGCTACAGCTATGCACCGCTGACCGATGATCCACCTCGATATCGTGCGGTTCCGTGGAAAGAGTTCCGTGAGCGACGGGCTGCAGGCGACTATGCCGATGTCGGCAGCGAAGTGCAGATCAGCGACTATGCTCTGCGGGGAGGCGCGTTATCTTCGCGTCACAAATCTGCTGTATAAAGCCACGTTTTGCCCGCATGATGCTGATAGAATTGAACTTTTCTATCAGGAATATCTCTGATTAGAGCTGAGTATCATCGCCTTTGAGCGCTCCCCTTCGAGCGCTCCCCTTCGAGTGCAAGACAGAGCCAACAGTGAGCAAACAGTGAGCGAACCCCAACAGCCCCTTCAGGATCTCCCGGAAGATGCCCTTGAAGCGAGCAGCGCAAGACTGCCATTCGCTTACGCCCGCCGGTACCGCGTCGTGGTCACGCCGGCGGATATCGGCCCGGGCAAGGCTGACGTGGTTTGCACCCAACCGCCTTCGCTCACCGTTCTGGCAGAGCTCAAACGGGTCGTCCAGCGGGAGCTGATGCTGCGTATCGTCAGCGATGAAGAGTTCGAGCAGATTCTCACGGCAACTTATTCGCGGGATTCATCCGAAGCGCGTCAGATGGTCGAAGACATGGGCGAGGAGATGGACCTTGCCAGCCTCGCCGAGGCGCTGCCTCAGACCGAAGACCTCCTGGAGCAGGAAGATGATGCGCCGATCATCCGGCTGATCAACGCGCTTCTGGCGGAAGCCATCCGGGAGGGCGCGTCAGATGTACACATCGAGACCTTCGAGCGCAATCTTCAGGTACGGTTCAGGGTGGATGGGGTGATGCGCGAGGTGGTGCAGCCGAGGCGCGAACTGGCGCCGCTGCTCGTCTCGCGGATCAAGGTCATGGCAAGGCTCGACATTGCGGAGAAACGGGTACCTCAGGATGGTCGCATTTCTCTGCGCATCGGCGGCCGTGAGGTGGACGTGCGGGTTTCCACCATGCCGGCCAGCAGCGGCGAGCGGGTGGTTCTGAGGCTGCTCGACAAGCAGGCCGGACGCCTTCATCTCGAGGGGCTGGGCATGCTGCCGCGGCAACTGTCTCTGCTGCGCCGAATCGTGCACATGCCGCACGGTATATTCCTGGTGACCGGCCCGACCGGCTCCGGTAAGACGACCACGCTTTACTCGTCGCTGGCTGAGTTGGATGCCACGAGCATCAACGTGCTGACCGTGGAAGACCCCATCGAGTACAACCTGCAGGGCATCGGCCAGACGCAGGTGAACACCAAAGCCGATATGACATTTGCGAGAGGGTTGCGGGCCATACTGCGACAGGACCCCGACGTGGTGATGGTTGGAGAGATCCGCGACCTGGAAACGGCACAGGTAGCCGTGCAGGCGAGCCTCACCGGCCACCTGGTACTTTCGACGCTTCATACCAATACCGCGGTGGGCGCCGTCAGCCGGCTGGTGGATATGGGGGTGGAACCCTTTCTGTTGTCCTCGAGCCTCGTCGGCATGCTTGCCCAGCGCCTGGTGCGGGTGCTCTGCCAGGATTGCAAGAAAGAACGGCTGGCGACATCCAGCGAGCTCAAGTTCCTGCGCAAGGATCAGGCGACAGTCTATGAGCCGGCAGGTTGCGACAGTTGCCTTCATACGGGCTACAAGGGACGCACGGGTATCTACGAGCTGGTGCCGATCGACGACGGCATGCGTCAGCTCATTCACGACAGGGCTTCGGAGCAGGATCTATCCATGCATGCACGGCAGCGCTTTCCCAGCATGCGGGCCGACGGTGTTGCGAAGATACTGAGCGGTACAACGACCGTTGCCGAAGTGCTGCGGGTATCGCTGGAGGGCTGATGTCTGCCTTCGAATACGTCGCACTCGATGATAGCGGCAAGACCAGGAAAGGCGTCGTCGAAGGCGACAGCCAACGGCAGGTTCGGCAGACGCTTCGCGACCGGGGGTTGGTGCCGGTTTCTGTGGATGCCGCCACTGAAACGCAGAGTAAGAGCGGCGGCGGTTTTTCATTTCGCCGCGCGCTGAGCGGCCTCGACCGGGTCATGATTACCCGTCAGCTGGCGACACTCACCAAGGCCGGGCTGCCGATCGAAGAGGCGCTCAAAGCCATTGGTCAGCAGGCCGAAAAGCAATCTGTCGGCGCTCTTGTCATGGGCATTCGTGGCAAGGTTCTCGAAGGTTACTCGCTGGCAGCGAGCCTTGGCGAGTACCCGTCGAGTTTTTCCAAGCTTTACCGGTCGACCGTTGCATCGGGAGAGCAGTCCGGACATCTGGACCGGGTGCTCGAGAATCTGGCGGATTATCAGGAACGGCAGTTCGAGTCCCGTCGCAACGTGGAGATGGCGCTGCTCTACCCGGTGGTTCTGCTGGTGCTGGCCATCGGCGTGGTTACGGCGCTCATGATCGGCGTGGTGCCGGATATGGTCGGTGTGATCGAAAATTCGGGTCAGGAGTTACCACCGATGACGGTGGTGCTCATCGGTATGAGCGAGTTTGTCACGGCATGGTGGTGGGCCATTGCACTGCTCGTCGTTGGCGTTGTCATCGCGATCCGCATGCTGCTCAGGCAGCCGAATATCCGTCGCGCATGGGACGCACAGGTGCTGGATATGCCTCTGGCCAAGCGCATCTCTCGCAGTGCCAATGCCGCACGCTATGCCAACACGCTCGCAATTCTCGGCGGTAGCGGCGTGCCCCTGGTGGAAGGAATGAACATTGCTCAGGAAGTAGTGTCGAACACCCACCTGCAACAGCGATTGAAGGAAGCCACGCAACGGGTGAGCGAAGGTACGAGCCTGCGTGCGGCGCTTGAAGGCGCCGGCTATTTTCCGCCGATGCTCCTGCATATGGTGGCCAGCGGCGAAGCCAGC
>JAUIKX010000359.1 GCA_030430515.1 Gammaproteobacteria bacterium
GACGCTCAAAGAGCGGGCTGACCCTGTGCTCGCTCGTTACAACGCGTTTCAGATGGCCCGCGACGTCACCCGGCTCATGTACGATGCGGTTGGCGGCGAAGCCGTGTATGCGCACAACCCGTTTGATCGGCAGGTACGCGATGCGATGACCATGTGTCAGCACATTGTTGGCCAGCCAAAGTCCATCGACCCGGTGGGTGCCATGTTGCTGGGGGTCGATGTGTCCGACGAACTATTTCTGACAGAGTGAGGCTGAAACGATGACTAAAGCGGCAGACTGGATCGACCTGAGCGGCAAGGTGGCGCACGTGACCGGCGGCGCGAAAGGGATTGGCCGGGGCATCAGTCGCGCGCTGGCCATGGCGGGCGCCCGGGTGATGATCAGCGACCTCGACGGTGAAGGTGCGCAGCAGACCGCTCAGGAAACAGACGGCGAGTGGATGCAGCTGGACGTGACGGATTCCAGTGCAGTCGCTGCTGCGATGAGCGAAACCGTCGAGCGCCTGGGGCGCCTCGATATTCTCGTGAATAACGCCGGTGTTTATCACGGCCTCGGCGGCCCGGTAGGGGCCATTACCGATGATGTCTGGAAGACTCTGTGGTCGGTCAACGTCGATGGGGTGTTCTACTGTTGCCGCGCTGCAGCAGATCTGATGGTGGCAGCGGGCAACGGAGGGCGCATCATCAACGTCTCTTCCACTCAGGCGGTTTCACCCGGCGTCGGGGTGACTTACGACGGCGCCAAAGCGGCGGTTGCGCAGATGACGCGAACGCTGGCCCTCGAGCTTGCCCCACACGGCATCAACGTGAACGCGCTGGCGCCGGGTCCCACCTGGGTGCATGGCGGCGAACCGCCCAGAACGGGTGATGGGGAGCTCAAACGGACCGGCGAACCGCTGGCGGATACGGTGGCTGATCGCATCCATCGTCTGCCGGCCGGACACTGGGCCGATCCGCTCGAACAGGGCAAAGCCGTCGTGTTTCTGGCCTCCGAAATGAGCGACTTCGTAACCGGCGCTTATCTGCCCGTGGACGGCGGCTGGCTGACGCTCTGAGCGTTGACCTCTCTGTGCAGGACTTCCCGCACCGAAAGGTAGTCGAGGCCAAGCGCCTGGCTGATGCGCAGCACGTCGTCGTGTTCGACCTTCACGCGCTGGCGTCCATCCGGTAGCGAGGCGATCTTCGCGCTGACGCGTCCGAGGCTGGTGGTGAAGGTCTGCTGGCGTCGGGGCAGCATACGCTTGTCCAGAGGGATCATGCGCAGACCGATCGTGGTGGATTCGTTGAGCATCATGTCGGTCAGCACATCACGCAGCTGCGAGCTGCACAGCACACAGAGCTGCGTGGCCGGGCGGCTTTTCTTCATGATGATGGGCGCGCACCAGGCATCGTCCGCACCGGCCGCGAGCAAGCGGTCCAGCAACGGCGAGAACGCTTCTGCGGGCATGTCGTCGATATTCGCCTCGAGCAGAAGGTGTGTGCCAGTTGAGCTCTCTACCGCCAGGTCACCAAGCACTGCACGCAGTACGTTCGGCACCTTGAAGTCCTTGTGGCCGATGCCATAGCCGAACCGTTCCGGTGTAAAAGGTTGGGTCGGTTGGAAGAGGTCGACGCTGGCTTTGAGAATCGCCGCACCGGTTGGTGTAGTCGTTTCGTTATCGACGCCGCCGTAGAGGCATGGAACCCCCTGCAGGATTTCCTGGGTGGCCGGGGCAGGCACCGGGTAGGTGCCGTGAGCGCACTCGACGGTGCCTCCGCCGACCTGAACCGAATTGCTGATGATCCGTGTGACGCTCAGCTCGGTGGCCAGGTAGTCCAGGGCAATGGCAGAACCGACGATATCGACGATGGAGTCGATGGCGCCGACCTCGTGGAAATGTACGCGGTCCATGTCGATGTCGTGGATGCGTGCTTCCGCCTCAGCGATGCATCTGAAAATTTTCTGGGCCCGGCGGGTCGCGCCTCTGGAGAGCCCGGCCGCGTCGATCACATCCCGGATCGTGCTGTAGTGGCGGTGGTCGTGGGCATCCTTTGCATGAACGATCACCTTCGTGCCGCTGATGCCCATTTTTTCCGCCGGAGTTGCTTCTATTCGGTACTCGCCGCTGAGCTGCAAGCGTGACAGCTCCCGCTCGATATGATCCAGCGGCACGCCGAGGTCCACCAGCGCCGCGAGGTGCATATCGCCGGCAATGCCGGCGGCGGGCTGGTAGTAGAGTGTGCGCATGGGCTACCAGACCTTTACACGTTCTTCCGGCGGCAGGTACATACCATCGCCTGCTTTCACATCGAAGGCGGTATAGAACTCTGGTACGTTCGGCAGCACGCCAAGCACCCGATACCTGGCCGGGGAGTGCGGATCCGTCAGCAGCAGCTCCCGTTGCCGCTCGTCGCGCATGTGCCGGCGCCAGCTGATGCCGTAGGCGATGAAGAAGCGCTGGTCGCCGGTCAGCCCGTCGATCTCAGGCGCTACCGTGTCGCCCAGCGACAGTCTGTAAGCGCGGTGGGCGACGGTGATGCCGGCCAGATCGGCGATGTTCTCGCCCAGCGTCAGCTTGCCGTTGATG
>JAUIKX010000060.1 GCA_030430515.1 Gammaproteobacteria bacterium
GTAGGCCCGGTTGGTCAGCCCGGATAGAAAGGCGATGAACACGACAATCGCCATACCGCCGCTGAAATTGTCGACGCTGATCACGAGCGCCAGATGCAGGTGGTCGATCTCGCCCGGACCGAGCGCCGCCAGATAAGCAAAAAGCAGATTCGTACCGGCGACCAGCATCGCGCCCACGAACATCATCCGCATCAGCCCGTAACGCATGACGAGCACACCACCGAGCGCAGAGCCGACGATCGTCATGCCGAAGCCGAAGACTTTGACCACATTGGCGATGTCCTGCTTGGAAAAACCCATATCGAGATAGAACGGATTCGCCATCACCCCCATGGTGATGTCGCTCAGGCGGTACAGACCAATGAGCGCCAGCAGAAGCACGGATACCCCCCACCCGTTGGCGCTGAAAAAATCCACGAACGGACAGACCACAGCCCCGTAAAACCAGCGCACCATTCGCCTCAACCAGTCAGGCCACGAAGCACTCAGCAGAGCCTCTGCTTCCAGCTCCATGGCTTCGACGCGCGGCTGCAACGGACGATCCGGCTCCGCAATGACCAGCGTCGTCACCAGCCCCACGCCCACGCACAAGGCCATTGCCCAGTAAGCCGCCGACCAGGAGGCAAACTCCGCGACATACAGTGCTCCGGCACCAGCGACGAGGAGTGCCAGGCGGTAGCCGAAGGTATACGCCGCCGCCATGGCCGCCTGCCACTCTTCTTCCGCCGCCTCGATGCGGTAGGCGTCGATGGTGATGTCCTGGGTGGCCGACGAAAAAGCAACGAGCAGGCCGAACCACACCACCGGCTCGAGCGCCGCTGCCGGGTCAGCAAGCGCAAGCCCGGCCAGACCCGCCGCAATCCCCACCTGCGCAAGCAGCATCCAGCTGCGACGCTGCCCGAGCAGGCGGGTGAGTACCGGCAGACGAACCCGGTCCACCACGGGCGCCCAGAGGACCTTGATGGAGTAAGTGACGCCAAGCCAGGAAAAAAAGCCGATACTCGTGCGGCTGACCCCGAAGTCATGCAGCCATGCCGACATAGTGGAGAACACCAGCAGGAAAGGCAGCCCGGCGGAAAACCCGAGGAACAGCAGCGCCAGCACCCTCGGGTGCCGGTAGACCTCAAGCGCTTCCCGCCAGCTTCGGCGGGGCTCCTGTCTGGCGTCAGTCCCGGAAATTATCGAACTGCAGCGGCAGACCCAGCTCCGCTTCCCTGAACATGGTCATCACCTCTTGCAGGTCGTCGCGCTTCTTGCCGGTGACGCGCACCTTGTCGCCGTTGATCTGCGCCTGCACCTTGAGCTTCGAGCCTTTGACCATCTTGGTCATTTTGCGCGCGGTATCCTGATCGATGCCCTGTTTCAGGGCGTAACGGCAGCGTTTGACCTTGCCGGCCCCCTCCACATCACCAGGATCGAGACAGCCCGCATCCACAGAGCGGCGCGTCAGTTTTTCTCGGAGAATGTCCTCCATCTGCTGTATCTGAAACTCCTCCGGCGCAGATACATCCACCGCCGAGTCAGCGAACTCGAAACTCGCGTCCACACCGCGAAAGTCGAACCGCTTTTCGAGCTCACGATTGGCCTGATCCACGGCATTGCGGACTTCCTGTTCGTCCACTTCGGATACAACGTCAAATGATGGCAAAGCTTGCGGCCTCTCAGCAGTGGTAAACTAAGGGATTGAATGTAGTTAACCCGCATCAGCGCATCAACCCGAATGTCCCAGGAAGACGTACCAATTCTTGTCGTGGACGACGCCAAATTCTCCAGCGCCATCATTGCCAAGGCGCTGCGGGCCGGCGGGTTCAACAATGTGCGTTTCACCAACAACCCCATGCAGGCGCTGCGCTCCATCGAAAAGCGACCGGCCGACATCGTCATCGCCGACTGGTTGATGCCACATATGGACGGCGTGGAACTCACCCGTCGCATCAAAAAGCTCGATGAGGCCCATGAGCACTTTACCTACACCCTGCTGCTCACCTCACGGGATGACCCGGAACCCCTTCAGGCTGCGCTTCGCTGCGGCGTCGATGATTTCATCAACAAGGCGCACCTGCGCACGCAGCTGCACCTCAGAGTCATGGCAGCCAGACACGTGGCGAAGCGGCACAACGATCTGCTGCGCAGCAACCGGCTGCTGCGCAGAAAGATCCGCGAGATGCAGACCACCGACCTCGTGGACCCGGTAACCGGGCTCGGCAACGTCAAATACACCCTCGAACGTCTTGGCGACGCGCTGCGGCAGGCGGAAACCCGCGGCGGGGCCGCATGCATGCTGCTGGTGGGCATCAAGAATCTGGACGTCGTCACGGCTCAGTACGAAAAAGCGGTGGTGGAGGAGCTGATGGCCGGGCTCGGCAACCGCATTCAGAGCCTGGTGCGGCCGCTGGACGTCGTCACCCATCCGGAGCCCAATGTGTTCGCCATAGTGACGCTGCAGGAAACGCTGGAGCATTGCGGTGTCGACAGCTTTAGAAGATTGTTCGACAACCTGTACATGCGCTCCTTCAAAACCAGCGAAGGCTACATTCCCGTGGTGGTGGGCGTCAGCGTTTACGCAGCAGACGAAAGCACCGGCTTTCCATCGCCGAAGGGCTTCATGGAGCGCGCTTATCGCGGGCTGAAACAATCATATGAGAGCGGAAGTATCTTCGCGGACAGTTTCGATGCCATCAACGACAGCTAAATTTTCAGTTCTGGATCTTGCCCCAGTGCCGGAGGGCTCAACCGCCACCGATGCGCTGGCCAACACACGGGAGCTCGCCTGCCATGCGGAAGCGCTCGGCTACAATCGCTACTGGCTCGCCGAACACCACAACATGGCCGGTATCGCCAGCGCCGCAACCTCAGTGCTCATCGGCCATGTGGCCGGGGCCACTTCGACCATGCGCGTGGGTGCCGGCGGCGTCATGCTGCCCAACCATGCCCCACTGGTCATCGCCGAGCAGTTCGGCACGCTCGAAGCCCTCTATCCAGGGCGTATCGACCTGGGGCTCGGCCGTGCCCCAGGTACCGACCCGATTACGTCGCAGGCGCTTCGTCGAACCCTGTCCGGCGATGTGGATCGATTCCCTGAGGATGTGCGCGAGCTGCAGCGCTACTTCTCGGATACGCCTGGGCGGGTGCAGGCAACGCCGGGTTTCGGGTTGAACGTACCCATCTGGATTCTCGGCTCGAGCCTTTATGGTGCCTCGCTTGCCGCAGCCTTCGGCCTCCCTTATGCCTTTGCATCGCACTTTGCACCGGCAGCCATGATGCAGGCGATCGAACTCTACAGAGAGCGCTTCCAGCCTTCCCACCAGCTGGACAAACCCTACGTCATGCTCGGCTACAACATCTGTGCCGCCGACGATGAAGCCGAGGCACACCTTCTGCGGTCTTCGTCCCTTCAGGCATTTCTAAACCTCAGGCGCGGTCGCCCCGGCAAACTGCCACCGCCCATTGCCGGCTTCGAGAAAACGCTGAGCGCAGAAGAAAACTACGTGCTCGAACAGATCGGCGCCTGTTCGAGCGTTGGCACCCGTGAGCAGGTCACCGCGGACCTCGCGGACTTCATCGCCGCCACAAAGGCAGACGAAATCATGGTGGTGGCTCAGATCTTCGACCACAACGCACGCCTGCGCTCCTATGAGCTTGCCATGGAAGCAGCGAACAACCTATAGCAGGGCTCTGCGCAGATCCGCGATGATCTGCACGAGATCGGTCATGAACCGGCCAGCCTCGGCTCCGTTGATCGCCTTGTGATCGTAGCTCAGAGACAGAGGCAACATCTTTCTGGGCACAAATTCGCCGCCATTCCAGACCGGCTTGGTAGCCATTCTGCTCACCCCCAGTATCGCCACCTCAGGCGCGTTGACGATGGGGGTAAATCCCGTACCGCCGATGCCGCCAAGGCTGGAAATACTGAACGTTCCACCTTGAAGGTCGGTCATGCCGAGCTTGCCATCACGGGCTTTGTCCGCCAGCTCAGAGATCTCTGCCGACAGCTCCCAGATGCCTTTCTGATCCGCTTCGCGAATCACCGGTACGAGCAGGCCCTGCTCCGTGTCCACCGCGAGACCGATGTTGTAGTACTGCTTGAGAATGAAATTCTCTCCGGCCGGGTCCAGCGACGCGTTGAAACGTGGGTGGTCTTTCAGCGCCTGACAGCAGGCTTTGACCAGAAACGCCAGCGGCGTGACCTTGACGCCGCGTTTCTCACCTTCTGACTTGAGGCTCTTGCGAAAGTCTTCCAGATCGGTGACATCCGCCTCATCGTGCTGCGTCACATGGGGCACGTTCAGCCAGCTCCGATGAAGGTTCTCCGCACCAACCCGACGAACGCGGGTGAGCGGCTCGAGCGCCACCGGACCGAAGCGCGAGAAGTCCTGCGCTGGAATCGCCGGAATACCTGTCCCGCCGGAGACCGCACCTTTGCTCTGCATGCGCTCTTTGACATGCGACTTCACGTCATCTTTGGTGATTCGCGACCGGTTGCCGGTGCCTCGAACTTCTGTCAGATCCACGCCCAGCTCGCGCGCCAGCCGGCGTACGGCCGGCCCGGCGTAGACATCTTTTGCCGGTTTCTGAGTCGACTCTTCAGACGCAGAGGGCCTGGGCTTTTTGGCAGCAGGTTGAGGTTGCTCCGCTTTTTCGGAGCGGGGGGTATCTTGCGCTTTCTGCGGGGCGGGCGCCGGGGACGCTTTCGTCGCACTGCCATGCACGCGGAGCGTGGCGATCGGTGTACCGCTCTGCACGGTGTCGTCCACAGACACCAGCACGGCTTCCACCTCGCCATCGTGCGGTGACGGAATTTCCATGGATGCCTTATCAGACTCCACGACAACCAGCAGGTCGTCTACCGACACGGTCTGGCCGGCACTCACCGCCACTTCGATGACGACGACATCGCCAGCATCACCGATATCCGGAACGAGCACTTCTACGCTTTCCGGCGCACCCACCGGATCAGATTGATCTTCATTTTCGGGCTCTGCCTGCCTCTCCGGTTCAGGCTCGGACTCAGGCTCCGCTTGCGCTGTGGCAGCCAGCGCTTCATGTTCCGCTCCGGCTTCCGCCGCTTCGACAATCGCCAGAAGGTCACCCTGTCGAACGCTGTCTCCTACCGCCACTTCAAGTGAAACCAGTTTCCCGGCAACCGTGGAAGGCACCTCCATGGAAGCTTTATCCGACTCGATGACGACGATGGAGTCGTCCACCTCGAGCACATCGCCTACGGCAACGCAGAGCTCGATGACCTCCACCTCATCCACATCGCCAATATCCGGTACGCGAATTTCAGTCACAAAGCGCCTCACACAAGCCTGGGGTTGGATTTCTGCGGATCGATACCGAGCGCGTCGCGCGCTGCACGAACCGTATCTGCCGGAATCTTCTGCTGCTCAGCCAGCGCCGAAAGCGTTGCCAGCACCACGTAGCGTCGATCCACCTCGAAATGGTCACGAAGCTTCTCCCGCGTATCGCTGCGGCCGAACCCATCGGTACCGAGCACACGATAATCCGCCGGTACAAATCTGCGGATCTGATCCGCGTAAGCCTTGATGTAATCGGAAGAAGCGACGACAGGCGCATCACCTTCCAGACACTGGCTCACGTAAGGCACCTGCGGTTCCGCCTCGGGATTCAAGAGGTTCCAGCGCTCGGCATCCTGCCCCTCGCGAGCGAGCTCGTTGAAGCTGGTCACGCTCCAGACCTGCGCCTGCACGCCGTGCTGCTCGGCCAGAATCTCGGCCGCAGCTTCCACCTCGCGAAGTATGGTACCGCTTCCAAGAAGCCGAACAGTCTGACCAGAGTTACCGACAGTGCGCAGCAGGTACATGCCCTTTCGGATGCCCTCCTCCGCGCCATCGGGCAGCGCCGGGTGAGCATAATTTTCGTTCATCACGGTGATGTAGAAAAAGACGTTTTCCTTCTCTTCATACATGCGCCGCAAACCATCCTGAACGATCACCGCGAGTTCGTGGGCATAACACGGATCGTAGGCAATGCAGTTCGGAATGGTGGACGCCAGTATGTGGGAGTGCCCGTCCTGATGCTGAAGGCCCTCGCCGTTGAGCGTCGTGCGCCCTGCAGTTCCCCCCAGCAGAAAGCCGCGCGCCTGCATGTCACCTGCGGCCCATGCCAGGTCGCCGATGCGTTGGAAGCCGAACATGGAGTAGTAGATGTAGAATGGAATCAGCGTATAGCGATGGGTGGTGTACGAAGTCGCCGCCGCAAGCCAGCCTGCAAAAGCACCTGCCTCGTTGATGCCCTCTTCGAGCACCTGGCCATCATGGCTCTCTCGGTAGGCCGCGATCTCGCCGGAATCTTCGGGCTCATACAGCTGCCCTTTGGAAGAGTAGATGCCGAGCTGGCGGAACATCCCCTCCATACCGAACGTACGGGCTTCATCCGGTACGATCGGCACGACACGCTTGCCCACTTCCTTGTTGCGCACCAGTGACGAAAGGATGCGCACGAACGCCATGGTGGTGGAGATCTGCCGTTCTCCTGTGCCTTTGAGCTGCGCTTCGAAGCTGTCGAGCCCGGGCATTTTTAGCTCCGACCGATCCACCATACGCTTCGGGATGGGGCCACCGAGATTCTGCCGCTGGCGCCGCATGTAGACCATCTCCGGAGAATCTTCCGCCGGCTTGTAGTACGGCACGTTTTCGAGTTCGGAGTCGCTCAGAGGAATGTCGAACCGGTCTCGGAAGTGTTTCAGCTCGTCGAGGCTGAGCTTTTTCACCGAGTGGGTGTCGTTTTCCGCTTCACCTGCCTCGCCCATGCCGTAGCCTTTGACGGTCTTGGCAAGAATCACCGTGGGCTGTCCGGTGTGATGCACCGCTGCATGGTAGGCCGCGTACACTTTGTAGGGGTCGTGCCCCCCCCGGTTGAGCCGATAGATATCCCGGTCCGAAAGGTTGGAAACCATCTCCAGCAGCTCAGGATCCTGGCCGAAGAAATTCTCGCGAACGTAGGCGCCGCCGTGGGCTTTGAAGTTCTGGTACTCACCATCAACGGTCTCGTCCATGCGCTGCTGCATGATGCCCGACGTATCCTTGGCGAAGAGCGGGTCCCACAGGCGGCCCCACACCACCTTGATGACGTTCCAGCCTGCGCCCCGGAAGTTGCCTTCCAGCTCCTGAATGATCTTGCCGTTACCGCGCACCGGGCCGTCCAGGCGCTGCAGATTGCAGTTGACCACGAAAATCAGGTTGTCGAGCCGCTCACGCCCTGCCAGGGCTAGGGCTCCGAGACTTTCCGGCTCATCACACTCACCGTCACCGAGAAACGCCCAGACCTTGCGATCGCCCATGGGCACCAGGCCGCGGGCGTCCAGGTATTTCATGACGTGGGCCTGATAGATGGCCTGCAACGGGCCGAGCCCCATGGAAACCGTTGGGAACTGCCAGTAGTCCGGCATGAGCCAGGGGTGGGGATAAGACGACAGGCCATTGCCGTCGACTTCACGACGAAAATTGTCGAGGTGGTCTTCCGAGAGGCGGCCTTCCAGGTAGGAGCGGGCGTAGACGCCCGGAGCGCCATGCCCCTGGAAGTAGATCAGGTCACCCGCAGGTGTGTCGTCAGCTCGATCGGACGGCCCCCGGAAAAAGTAGTTGAAGCCCACATCGTAGAGCGTTGCCGAGGAGGAAAAGGTCGAGATGTGGCCACCGAGATCGCCTTCTCGCTGGTTCGCTCGAACCACCATGGCCAGCGCGTTCCAGCGTATGAGGCTTCTGATGCGACGTTCCATGAAGAGATCACCCGGCATGAACGCTTCTTTGCTGGAAGGAATCGTGTTCCGGTAAGGCGTGGTGATCGTGTAGGGCAGCGCGGCGCCTGTTTTCGTCATCCGTGCCGAAAGGCGCTGAAGGAGAAAATTCGCCCGATCGATGCCCTGATGTTCGAGGACATGCTCCAGCGCCTCCAGCCACTCCTGGGTTTCTGTCGGGTCGGAGTCTTTCGCGCCCTCTTTTCGGATACTCACATTAAAGTCCCTGTCTCTGTAGCGGCCGTTCTCGTTTAGCCGCTGTGTTCAGTTGCTGGTTCGCCAGCAATTCATTCGCCCGTTGCAGGACCTGGCTCGACAGACCAGAGCCAGGCAGCGCCAACGGCACCCGCCGCATCTCCGCCCTCGCCTCCGGCCGGCACCACCCGCGTGCGGCACTCTCCGCCGAAGACGTAGCGCACCAGGTGCTCGTTCAGCGGCTTGTAAAGCGCCTTTGCGTTGGACACGCCACCGCCAAGCACCGCCACAGATGGGTCAAGCAGGTTGACGACCTGAGCGACACTTCTGGCTAATTGCATGCAGTATAGCTGCCATGACTGCTTGCGCTGCGTATCAGTCTGCAGAGCAATGGACTCAGGCGCCACCCTATCTCCGAACAGCTCAAAATGCGTTTGCTGCAGGCCGGGGCCGGAGAGAAACGTCTCGACGCAATTGCGACGGCCGCAGTAACAGGCACGGTCAGCCAGACCCGCTTCCAGCCGCACGAGTTCCGGATGCACCTCTTTCATCAGCTCATCACTCCGCAGGTAAGGAAGCGGTGTATGCCCCCACTCACCCCCCAGCCGATTGGCGCCCTCGACAACCTGCCCACCCACGACCACGCCACCGCCCACTCCGGTACCGAGAATGACGCCGAACACAGGGTCTTCTCCAACGGCCGCGCCGGAGCGCGCCTCGGCGAGCGCAAAACAGTTGGCATCGTTACTGAGCCGAACAGGCTGTCCGAGCGCCTTCTCGAGGTCCCGGCGCAGCGGCCGGCCATTGAGCCAGGTGGAGTTGCAGTTCTTCATGAGGCCGTCACGGGGACGTTCGACGCCCGGGGTGCCGACACCGACGTGCCATTCCTCATATCCCGTAACTAGATGGCCCACCACCTCGCAGATGGCACGGAGGGTCGCCTCGTAATCTCCCTTCGGCGTTGGTAACCGATGCCAGCAAGCCGCGTTGCCAGCTGCATCCAGCACCACGCCCGCGATCTTCGTGCCGCCGAGGTCGATACCGATACGCACGGTCAACGGTTGAGCAGCCCGTAAAGGCGAGGCCAATCGAACGAGGCGCCGGGATCGGTTTTGCGGCCCGGAGCGATCTCCTGATGCCCGACAAGGGCATCCAGACCAAGCTGCGGATAGCGTTCGAACAGCGCTTCGACAATGGCCACCAGCTTTCGGTACTGACGAGCCGTGTAAGGCCGTGTTTCTGTACCCTCGAGCTCAATCCCGATACTGAACTCGTTGCAACCCTCACGACCGCGCCAGCTGGAGACCCCTGCGTGCCATGCACGCTGATCGAACGGGACGAACTGGGTAGCACGTCCACGACGATCGATGAACACATGCGCGGAAACCCGCACCCCCTCGAGATCGCTCAGACGTTCGTCTGCACGGCTGTTCAGGGTGTTCGTGAAGAGCGCTTCCACCAGCCCGGTGCCAAACCGGCCTGGCGGCAGAGAGATGCAATGCACCACGATGAGCTGTATATCGGCGGGGCGCTTGCGTTGATCCGCGTTGGGTGTATGCACACGGCGGGTGCGGGCGAGCCAGTGCTCAGGAGTCACATGCAAGCGAACGTTCTCGTCAGGTTGCAGACGCAGCGAGATCGTCGCACGATCACCCTATTCAGACAACGGTCCAGACATCGGAAATGACAGAGGTTAATACAGAGATCATCGAAGCGAACGTCAAAGCAGCACTGCTGGAGGACGTGGGCTCAGGAGATGTTTCGGCCTCGCTGATCGACGAGGATACAAAGGCAGAAGCCAGAGTGATCACGCGCGAAGCGGGCATATGGTGCGGCTCACCCTGGGTGACGGCAACGCTCAGCGCGGTGGACCCAGCAGCCCGACTCCATTGGGAGGTGGAAGACGGCGACGTCCTCCTCCCGGACCAAGCGCTGTTTCACGTTACCGGCGCTGCCCGATCATTGCTGACGGCGGAGCGGACCATGCTCAACTTTGCCCAGCTTCTTTCGGGCACCGCTACCGCAACCAATGCACTCGCGAAGCTCATCAGCCACACCGGGTGCAGATTGCTCGACACCCGAAAAACCATCCCGGGGCTCCGGGTGGCACAGAAATACGCGGTGCGCTGCGGGGGCGGGCAGAACCACCGCACCGGCCTTTTCGACGCGTTTCTGCTGAAGGAAAACCACATCGCCGCCGCCGGCAGCATCGCCGGCGCCGTGAGCACCGCACGTCAACTTCATCCCGAGCTACCTCTGGAGGTGGAAGTGGAAACCCTCGGGCAGCTTGAAGAGGCCATCAAGGCCGGAGCCGACATCGTCATGCTCGACAACTTCGACATCAGCGCGACCCGAGAGGCCGTTGCCATAGCAAAAAATGCCGCAAAACTGGAAGCCTCCGGCAACGTCGACGCCACCACCATCGTCGAAATCGCCGAGACCGGCGTGGACTACATCTCAGTCGGCGCCATTACCAAGGAGGTGAGACCGCTCGACCTGTCGATGAGGTTCGTCTGATGAACCGGCTGGGCGCCTTTGCCACACATCTGGGCATTTCCGCCATGGTGCTCGCGGTAATACTCTATTTCGTGTTCTTCCACTGGTACCCCGACTTCTTTTTCACCAGCGACGGCGGCGGCCAGGGGCTGAAGATCGTCCTGCTGGTAGACCTGGTACTGGGACCGGTGCTGACTCTGGTGGTGTTCGACAGAAAGAAGCCTGAGCTGAAGCGGGACCTCGCCACCATCGCCACAATTCAAGCCGTATGCCTGGCCGCTGGGGTATATGTGGTGTGGTCCGAACGACCACTCGCGCTGGTTTTCGTCGACGGCATGTTCCATTCGGTAAGTACGGATGACTACGGACAACAGGTGCCCGACCTGGATCCGCTTCCCGGCCCGTACCCGAAACGCGTGTTTGTGGACATTCCGGAAGACATCGTCGCGCAGTCGGAGCTACGTCGACAGGCATGGCGCTCGGGGAGACCGCTGAGCGTCGAGCATGCTCTGTACCGTCCCTACGAAGACCTGGAGTCGAAATTCAGCGAAGCGTTTGATTTGGATCTGCTCAAGAGAAACGACCACAACGGGGCGTTCGACAGATGGAAGGCGAAACATGGCGCCCCGTCGGACTATGCATTTTTTCCGTTCGGGGCACGCTACGGCTTTCAGTTTCTGGGGGTAAACCGACTGAATGGCAGGATCGAGGATATTCTCGACATCGCTTACGAGCAGAAAGAGCGCGAAGCGCTTCGGAATTAGGGGGCTTGATGCCACTCCAAAGTGAAGGTGGTGCCGGAACGCAGAATCGAACTGCGGACCTACTGATTACGAATCAGTCGCTCTACCAACTGAGCTATTCCGGCTTTTCCAGTTCCAAAAAGGGCCAGTTCCAACAGAGGTCAATCGGGCGCGAAGGATAGTGGTTTTTCTTCGCGCCGAAAAGCCCATCAGGGGCACTGATCTCCACCGGGATATGCCCGGCATACCGCAACGCCAGAAGAATCGGTGGCGGTAACCTGGTAGCTGGTGCCCGCCGTAGCGGTTACCACGTAATCCACGCCATCTTCGTTCGGGTCCCAACCAAGCACAGCCAGGTTGGCGTCCGCCGCCCCATCCGTGTAGGAGCCTGCCGCGTATGCGCCCGTCCGCAGCCGGTAATCTTCCTGAAAGACGTTGATCGTAGCAATGCTCGAAGCCAGCGCGGCCTCGCGGGATGTGGCGATGTAGTTGTTGTACGCAGGCAGCGCGATGCCGGCCAGTATGGCGACAATGGCAACGGCAATCATCAGCTCGATCAGACTGAAACCTTTCGTCGTTTTTCTACCCATGTGTTCCCTCTCCCTTTTCGGGTTATTAGACAGGCAAAAGAAAGGCCCCAGAGGGGCCTTTCAGGATGCATCGATCTGTTGGTACAGATCCTCTGGCGTTTACCAGGCTACAGCGGTAGAAGCCGTGTCCAGGTCGAACGCAGCCGGCTGCGTGAACGTTACCGTCCAGCCGTCGGTGAGCGCGGTGCCTGCTTCAGTGATCTGAATCTGGCCGTCGGTCGCGTTGTCAGCGGTGGTGCCGTAAGCAGCTACGCCGCCAGTCGGAGCCAGAGCCGTGCCGCTCAGTACGGTGGCGATCTCAGCCGCAGAGTCAAACGCTGCGAAATCGGCCGGGACGCTTACGCCCATGGCAATCTCGGTCTGAAAGCGGGTGAATTCGTTCTTGGTGAAGCGAATGCCTTCTTCATAGTGGGAAACCACTTTCGCGCGGTTGGCGTTCTGGATGTAATCGTTGTAAGCCGGCAGCGCCACAGCGGCCAGGATGCCGATAATGGCAACCACGATCATCAGTTCAATCAGCGTGAAACCTTTAACGTTTCTCATTGCTTAGTACTCCATCAAATATCGTTGATTATCTAAGTGGCTGCCGGACGTTTTGTACTGCCCGCCCTCCAAACTCGAACGGATAACTGCAAGCGGTATGCCAACTCGAGAAAACAACACAGAAAAAATAGATAAACCCTTAAAAAACAACCGGTTATTAAAAACCGTCCGTCTCGCCCGATGCTCTGAGCCCGCAGCCGCCCGACCCGGGCAACTGCCGCAGCGGGGCAACCACATGACAACAAGCGTCACCAGAAGCCTAGTCGAAGTGTCGATATACGCCATCCCGATTTCACGCTTTGCGGCAAATTTCCCACGCAAGCCTGCTGTGAACCGGTTATCGACAGGTTCGTGACGCACGATTACACTTTCTCCACGTTTCAGATGTAAAGTCCTTTAAGTAAAGGAATTTTTACGAAACAACCGCGCTAGAGCCTACCGAAAACTTGTCGGGCATGAGAAAAAGCAGCGCAGTACATGGATTGCCGCAAGGATTGCCTTCGCATGAACGCCGAGCCTAAAGAACATCATGGCATCTGAGCCCATACCGCTGAGCGGCCTTGCCCGACGTCTGGTCGAAGACGGCATCATCGACAACGACATTGCGCGCGCTGCGACGGAAGACGCGCGTCAGGCCTCCAAGCCCTTCGTGGCTCACCTGGTGCAGAACAATCTCGCACAGGCCCGCGCAATCGCCATCTCAGCGGCCGAAGAGTTCGGTCTGCCGCTACTGGATCTGAAGGCCTTCGACCTGGACGCAATTCCGAAGGATCTGGTCAAAGAGAAGCTCATTCAACAGCACAATGCTCTGCCACTCGTGCAGCGCGGCAGCCGCCTGTTCGTTGCGGTGTCCGACCCGACCAACCTGCAGGCGCTGGACGAGATCAAGTTCCAGACGGGCGTAACCACCGAAGCCATTCTGGTCGAA
Source organism: Gammaproteobacteria bacterium (assembly GCA_030430515.1). GTDB lineage: Bacteria > Pseudomonadota > Gammaproteobacteria > Pseudomonadales > Azotimanducaceae > SYFY01. Next base: position 13,255 of record JAUIKX010000060.1, read on the forward strand.
GAGGACAAGCTCGCTGAAACCATCGAGCAGTTCCTGAATGCCCAGGAGGACGATGGCCTGGGCGACCTGGATGGCGACGACCTCGAAGACCTCGACATGGAGTCGCTGTCGGAAGACGGCCCGGCAGAAGAGGAAGACGCCGGCGCCGCTGCCGACGAAACGCCGATCGTACGGTTCGTCAACAAAATGCTGCTCGACGCCATCAAGACCGGCGCCAGCGACATTCACTTCGAGCCCTACGAGAAAAGCTACCGCATCCGCTTCCGTACCGACGGCATCCTCAAGGAGATGTCGCGTCCGCCGCAGAATCTGGGCAGCCGGCTGGCCGCCCGACTCAAAGTCATGTCGGAGATGGACATCTCCGAGCGCCGGGTACCCCAGGACGGTCGCATCAAGATGAAGCTGTCGAAGACCCGGGCCATCGACTTCCGGGTCAACACCCTGCCGACGCTATGGGGCGAAAAGATCGTCCTGCGTATCCTCGACCCCACCAGCGCCCAGATGGGCATCGACATGCTGGGCTTCGAGCCCGATCAGAAAGATCTCTACATGGATGCGCTGCACCAGCCTCAGGGCATGATTCTGGTGACGGGCCCC
>JAUIKX010000061.1 GCA_030430515.1 Gammaproteobacteria bacterium
ACCGCCGACAATCCGGAGGTGGTCGCCGCACACGAGCACCGCATACCGGTGGTTGCCCGGGCGGAGATGCTCGGTGAGCTGATGCGGTACCGTCACGGTATCGCGATTGCAGGCACCCACGGAAAAACCACAACAACGAGTCTTGTCACCGGGATATTCGATGCGGCAGGCCTCGATCCCACGTTTGTGATCGGCGGCATGCTCAACAGCGCCGGCACCAACGCCAGATTGGGCGCAGGTCGATATCTGATTGCTGAGGCCGATGAGAGCGATGCGTCGTTTCTTCATCTGAAGCCCATGTCGGCGGTGATTACGAATATCGATCAGGATCACATGGCCACTTACGGGCAGGACTTTGCGGTGCTCAAGAAGGCGTTCGTGGAGTTTGTGCATCAGTTGCCGTTTTACGGCTCTGTCGTACTGTGTGCAGATGACGAGGAAGTGCGCAGCATTCTCCCTGAGCTGTCCCGCCCGATGCTTACCTATGGCTTTTCCCAGGATGCGGATTTCCGGGCTGTAGATGTGCGGGTCGCCGGGCTCAACTGGGCGTTCACCGTGCAACGCCCGGATGCTTCACCCCTCGATGTACAGCTGCCGATTCCCGGCGAGCACAACGTACGGAATGCGCTTGCGGCCATCGCGATTGCGACCGATGAAGGGTTGGAAGACGACGCGATTATTCGAGGGCTCAAGGATTTTGCCGGGGTCGGCCGCCGTTTCCAGACCACCGAAAGTGTTCGCGTTGGCGATGCGGTCGTTACCCTCGTCGATGATTACGGTCACCACCCCACCGAAGTGCAGGCGGTGATCGCGACAGCCCGGCGGGTTTGGCCGGATCGACGTGTTGTCATGGTTTACCAGCCCCATCGATACAGTCGCACCCGCGATCTGTTCGACGATTTCGTTCGGGTCCTCTCTGAGGTGGATCTGCTTGTGGTCGTCGATGTCTATCCGGCCGGCGAGGCGCCTATCCCGGGCGCGGACGGAAAGGCGCTCTGCCAGGGACTGCGCGCACGTGGCGGCGTCGAGCCGATCTTTGCCTCGGATACGCAGGAAGCCATTGAGCTCCTCGCTCAGGTCTCACGCGATGAGGATGCGCTCCTTGTGCAGGGTGCTGGGAACGTCAACCAGATTTCTGCCGAGCTCGTTCAGCGGAGCAGTGTCGGGGAGCGCCAGTCGTGACGCTGGACAGTCAGTGGGTTGCCCGTCTTGTGCCTTATCTGGTTCTCGCCATGGTAGCCTCGGTCTGCTGGTGGGTGCTGGATCGAGACATCCGTCATGTCGAGGTCGATGGCGTGCTCAGCGAGGCAGAGCAGCAGGAGGTTCGTGCGCTGGTCAGCGGGTCGCTCGATGGCGGTGTGTTGAGCGCCGACATCGAAGCGCTTGCACAGAACCTGGGCGCTCTTTCCTGGTCGCGCGCCGTCGCTGTGCGCAGGGCGTGGCCTGATACCCTGGTGGTTACTGTCAAAAAAGCCGCGGTGATTGCCAGGTGGTCGGATAATGCATACCTGACTTCTACGGGTGAGGTGGTTAACCTTGCCGAGCCCAGGAACGGCTTGCCGGCATTGAACTGTGCGCATGCCGAACCCCTGGTGGCAATGGAGATGCACCGATCGCTGGCCGCTTCAGTGCAGCCGCTGCGATTGGCGATCTCCCAGCTCGAACAGAATCGGCTTGGCGAATGGATCGTTCGGTTCGACAATGGCATGTCGCTGATCCTCGGAGCCACGGACGTTACTGCCCGGATGAATCGCTTTGTGTATGCCTATGCGCGTTCTCTGCGCTCGCACGAGGGAGCGATCGCCCAGGTGGACGCGCGGTATACCAATGGCCTGGCAGTGCAGTTTTCGGAATGGATAGCGGGAAGTACGGTCGATGTCGTCAGATAACAACACACAGAAAATCGTTGCGCTGGATATCGGCACCAACAAGGTTGCAGCGATCGTCGGCGAGTTTACGCCGGACGGTGGCATTGAGATCATCGGTATCGGTTCGCACCAGTCGCGCGGCCTGAAAAAGGGCGTGGTGGTCAATATCGAGTCCACCGTGCAGAGCATCCAGCGTGCGATCGAGGAGGCCGAACTCATGGCCGGCTGCCAGATTGAAAGCGTTTACGCTGGGATTGCCGGCAGCCACATCCGCAGCCTCAACTCGCATGGCATCGTGGCGGTGCGCGACAAGGAAGTGACAGCCCAGGACGTAGAGCGCGTGATCGATGCGGCTCAGGCTATGGCCATTCCCGCAGATCAGCGCGTGCTGCACATTCTCCCCCAGGAGTACGTGATCGACTCCCAGGAGGGAGTCAAAGAGCCGCTGGGCATGTCTGGCGTGCGCCTCGAGTCGAAAGTGCACCTGGTCACATGCGCGGTCAATGCGTCGCAGAATATTGAGAAGTGCATTGAACGCTGCGGGCTGGCGGTGAACGACATCATTCTCGAGCAGCTCGCCTCCAGCTACTCGGTGCTCACAGACGACGAACGTGATCTGGGCGTCTGCCTCGTGGATATCGGCGGCGGCACCACTGATATTGCGGTTTTCACGGGCGGAGCGATCCGCCATACGGCGGTGATTCCCATTGCCGGCGATCAGGTCACCAACGATATCGCCATGGCCCTGCGCACACCCACGCACAACGCTGAAGATGTGAAGATTCGTTACGCCTGTGCGCTGGCGCAGCTGGCCGGCCCGGAGGAAATGATTCGCGTGCCGGGAGTTGGTGACAAGCCATCGAAAGAACTTTCTCGTCAGGCACTAGCCGAAGTGGTCGAGCCACGTTACGATGAGCTATTCACGCTCATCCAGGCGGAGCTACGCAGGAGTGGGTTCGAAGACCTCATTGCAGCCGGGATCGTGCTGACGGGCGGCGCCGCCAAAATGGAAGGGGTGGTTGAGCTGGCGGAGGAAATATTTCACATGCCGGTGAGTCTGGGTTCACCGAAAACCGTGAAAGGATTGAAAGATATCGTACGCAATCCGATCTACGCCACAGGTGTGGGTCTACTGCTGTACGGAAAAGAAAGAGAAGAAGAACACACGGGGCGCGGAAAGCGTCGCGGAGGGAGGACATTCAGCAAACTGAAAAAATGGTTGGGGGACAACTTTTAGTTTCAGGAGACGTGGATGTTCGAGTTAGTTGATAGTGCACCGCAGAATGCGGTGATCAAGGTCGTCGGAGTCGGCGGCGGTGGCGGAAACGCTGTTGCCCATATGATGGCCAAACACGTTGAAGGGGTAGACTTCATCGCCGCCAATACTGATGCGCAGGCGCTGAAGAACCTCGAAGCGAAAACCACCCTGCAGATCGGCAGCGGCATGACCAAAGGTCTTGGCGCCGGCGCGAACCCCGAAGTGGGCCGCCAGGCAGCCATGGAAGACCGTGATCGCATCAGCGAAGTGCTTTCGGGCGCCGACATGGTGTTCATCACCGCAGGTATGGGCGGAGGCACTGGTACGGGTGCAGCACCCGTGGTTGCCGAAGTTGCGAAAGAGATGGGTATTCTCACCGTGGCGGTTGTAACGCGACCGTTCCGCTTCGAGAAGCGTGATCAGGCTGCGGACCGGGGGGTGCAGGAGCTTCAGCACATCGTCGACTCATTGATCACCATCCCCAATGAAAAGCTGTTGGCGGTGCTTGGCGAGCGCACCAGCATGCTCGATGCGTTCAGCGCAGCGAACGATGTGCTGCTGGGTGCGGTGCAGGGTATTGCGGATCTCATCATCCGTCCCGGTCTGATCAACGTCGACTTTGCTGACGTGCGCACGGTCATGGCTGAAATGGGCATGGCGATGATGGGTACGGGTCGGGCCTCCGGGGAAAATCGCGCGAGGGATGCTGCGGAATCTGCGATTCGCAGTCCGCTGCTGGAAGATGTCGACCTGCACGGTGCTCGTGGCATTCTCGTGAACGTCACTGCCGGTCCGGATCTGGGCATCGGAGAGTTTGCCGATGTGGGTTCCATTGTCGATGAGTTCTCCTCAGACAACGCGACCGTTGTGGTGGGGACCGTGATCGACCCGGATATTGGTGACGAGCTGAAGGTCACCGTCGTTGCGACCGGTCTTGGTGAACCGGTTGTACCGAACATCGTCGTGGACAACACCGGCTCCGGTAACGAAGAGAGCACGCCGCTCAATACGCAGCTGGATTACTCCAGCCTCGAACGGCCTGCCTATGCGCGTCATCGTTCGACCATGTCTCGGGACAATCTGGCGGAAGACCGCAGCGCAGATGTGTTCGATCGGCCGGACGATAATCTGGATTATCTGGATATCCCGGCGTTTCTCCGCACGCAGGCAGACTGACGGGAAAGAGCCGGCAGGCCCTCCAGGCCTGTCGATTTCTCCCACAGAGAGCCGCTGTTACAACCTGCGTCCTGGCGGGCGCAGGCGTCTCCTGAAACAGCTCGGCGGCTCTCTGGGTCAGTCCTCGAGATCGGTTCTCGTGGCAGAGACGCCACCAGGGGCAGCGACCGGCGGTCGTTGAAACGAGTTAAATCCGGGCCATATAAGGTGGCCCATGAACGTAAGTGAATTATCCCATTCTGCAGCGAACCCTGAAAAACTCCATACACGCCAGAGGCTTAGGTCTGCATTCCGGTGAAAAGGTCTGCATAACCCTCAAGCCGCGGCCGGTGAACTCCGGAATCGAGTTTGTCCGCACCGATCTACCACGCCCTGTGGTGATTCCGGCATGCGTTGAGAACATCAGTCAGACCCACCTGGCCACGACGCTCTCATCGGGCGACGTCAGCGTATCGACGGTGGAGCACCTGATGAGTGCTTTTGCCGGGTTGGGTATCGATAACGTGCGGGTGGAAATCGACGCCAGTGAGGTGCCGATCATGGATGGTAGTTCCGCACCTTTCGTCTTTCTGTTGCAGGCTGCTGGCATCGAAGAGCAGGAGGCGCCGAAGTCATTCATTCGGATCAAGCGGGCGGTGACCGTCCGCGAGGGTGACGTGGCGGCATCGCTTTCTCCGTACGATGGCTTTCGTCTCGATTACACGATGTTTTACGACCATCCGGTGATGGCCAGCCAGGTAACCCGGGCACGCGTTGAGTTTTCCTCCACAACCTATGTGAAGGAAGTATCCAGGGCTCGAACCTTCGGATTTCTCAGCGAGTACGAAAACCTGCGCGCGCAGAACCTGGCTCAGGGTGGAAGCCTTGCCAACGCCGTGGTGATGGATGACTGCCGCATCCTGAATGAGGAAGGGTTGAGGCTCAACGATGAGTTCGCGAAGCACAAGATACTGGATGCCATCGGCGATCTTTACCTTCTTGGTCGTCCGCTCCTTGGCGCTTTTTCCGGGGTGCGCTCAGGTCATGCGATGAACACCGCATTGTTGAGAAAGTTGCTTGTCAATAAGGATGCGTTCGAACTGGTCAGCTCAGATGGTGCCGCTGCTGTGCCCGTGACCTTTGAGCAGGCCCTCCCGGCTGCCTGAAACGCTAACCGCACGAACGAGCGCTGTATCACAACGTTTTGAACTGTATCCCTTCAGGATTCGATGACCCGCACGGAAAGTTTTTCGATGCTTGAATACTGTGGTAGCGACCTCAGTTGCTCGATGAGTTCCGGTGCGAGGAAGCGGACCTTTGTGGCTGCGGCGGCTGTCCGGCAAGCAACTTTCATGTTCGGAGGGGTGGTATCGATGATGCGGCATGACTTTTTCAGAGGGGCCGGCAGCAAGGCGCGAAACTCTGCTGTCGCGGCTTCCTGGGACTCCGCCTGCCTCAGAAGCTTCTGCAGCGGTGAAAATCTCTGGTGGCCAGCTTCGAGCAGATCATCTATCTTTCGCTTCGACATGGCGGGGGCTCTCTATGGGATGGTTCGCGCCTGTGGAAATTCATCGGGGCTCAAGACGTGTCTGCAGGCCGTGAGGTGCTGCTAAACTTGCCAGAGCGCGTAGTGGTGCGGATTTAACCCGAGCGACGAACAGAATTGAAGAAGTAGAACAACAACGGCTCATATTGTGAAGTTGATCCTGATCAGAAAAAGCGGCCTCAACCGAGTGGTGAACTTGCGTGCCGGTCATATCGGCCTGGCGGTGCTGGCCCTGGTCGGCGGCCTGGCTGCTGGCGGCTACGGCCTCTTCCGTGGAATTGCCCCCGACCCGGTCGATCAGGCGGTCATCGCGTCCTGGAAGGCAGGCGTCGACGATCAGCAGATGATGCTCGAAGAAATCAAAGCGCGCTCTCAAGCTGAAAGTGAAGCCCTTGGCAAGCAGCTGGCACAGGTACAGGCACGACTGATGCGTATGGAAGCCCTGGGGCAGCGCATGGTCGAAGTTGCGGATCTCGGTGAGGGTGAGTTCAGTTTCGATGAGCCGGCAGCCGTTGGTGGACCTACGGCCTCAGGCAGCCGGGCAATGGCGCTTGCGGATCTGGAGCGCAGCTTCTCGCGGCTCAATATGCGGCTGAGGGATCGCGAAAACGAGCTTGCCATTCTGGAAAGCCTACTCGCTGACGAGGAGTACCGCGACGCGGTTGCTCTGGAAGGGCGACCGGTGAAATGGGGGTGGTTGTCGTCTCCCTTCGGCACTCGTGTCGATCCGATTACCGGTCAGAGAGCCTGGCATGCCGGTATGGACTTTGCCGGTAAGGCCGGCTCGGATGTGATTGCCGTCGCCAGCGGCGTCGTGACTTTTGCCGGCGAGCGTAGCGGCTACGGGCATGTCGTGGAAATCAATCATGGCGATGGCCTTCTGACCCGATATGGCCATCACGCAAGTCTCAAGGTGAAGACGGGTGAAATCGTCAAGCGTGGTGAGGTCATCGGTACGATGGGTTCCAGCGGCCGCTCCACAGGTCCCCACGTACACTTCGAAGTCGAGCACAACGGACGCAAAGTAAACCCCTCCAAGTACCTCAAGCGCACCTGATACCGACCAATTTAGAGTAAACTCCACCGGGTCGTACCGATCCAAACCTCCAACTATGTTTAAGTGGCTTTTCGGCAGCAAGAATGCGCGCGAGCTCCGTCGTATGGGCAAGCTCGTGAAGAAAATCAATGCGCTGGAGGCCGACTACGAAGCGGTTGCTGACCTGACCAGCGTGACCCAGTCTCTGCGTGAGCGTCTGGATTCGGGCGAGCCGTTGAATGCGCTGCTGCCCGACGCTTTCGCGGCGGTTCGCGAAGCGGCCAAGCGGACGATGGAAAAGCGCCACTTCGATGTGCAGCTCCTGGGTGGTATCGCGCTGCATGAAGGCCGCATCAGCGAAATGCGCACCGGTGAAGGTAAAACCCTCATGGCCACCCTCCCCGCGTACCTGAATGCGCTGACGGGCAAAGGCGTGCACGTCGTGACGGTGAACGACTATCTGGCGGCGCGTGATGCGGAATGGATGAGCCCGATCTACGAGGCGCTGGGTATGAAGGTGGGCGTGGTCGTTTCGCGCCAGGACCCGGTTGAGAAGCGCAGCGCTTACGCGGCCGACATCACCTACGGCACCAACAACGAATTCGGTTTCGACTACCTTCGCGACAACATGGCGTTCACCCTGCAGGACCAGTTTCAGCGTGGGCAGCATTTCGCCATCGTCGACGAAGTGGATTCGATCCTGATCGACGAGGCGCGTACCCCGCTGATCATTTCCGGGCCGGCGGACGAAAGTACCGAGCTGTACCGGCAGATGAACAAGCTTGCCCCGAAGCTCAGCCAGCAGGAGTTCGTCGAGCGCTCGAGCCCTCTGGACAAGTTCAGCGATGAGAACGCCGAAGATGAAGGCGATTTCATGGTGGACGAGAAGAACCGCCAGGTTGAGCTGACGGAGCGCGGGCACCAGATGGTGGAAGAGGAACTGGTGCGAATGAACCTGCTCGAGGAAGGCGACAGCCTCTACTCCACCAGCAATCTGAACCTGCTGCACCACGTTCATGCGGCGCTCAAGGCGCATGCGCTGTTTCAGCGTGACGTGGACTACATGGTGACGGGCGGTGAGGTGGTCATCGTCGATGAGCACACGGGACGCGCCATGCCCGGTCGGCGCTGGTCTGAAGGCATCCATCAGGCGATAGAAGCCAAAGAAGGTGTGGCCATTCAGAACGAAACCCAGACGCTGGCCTCCACAACGTTCCAGAACTACTTCCGGCTTTACGAAAAGCTTTCGGGCATGACGGGCACGGCCGATACGGAAGCGTTCGAATTCAAGCAGATCTATGGTCTGGACGTCGTCATCATCCCGACCCACCGACCCATGGTCCGCGCGGATCACAACGATCTGGTCTATCTGACGCTGCAGGAAAAGTATGACGCCATCATCGAAGACATTCGTGATTGCCAGAGCAGGGGGCAGCCGGTTCTCGTAGGTACCGCGTCCATCGAGTCCTCGGAACGCATATCCGGCGAGCTGAACCGCCACAAGATCGCGCACAACGTGCTCAACGCCAAGCAGCATGAACGCGAAGCCGAAATCATTGCTCAAGCCGGCGCTCCGGGCGCGGTGACCATCGCCACGAACATGGCGGGTCGAGGTACGGACATTGTTCTCGGTGGTAACTGGGAAGCCGAGATTGAGGGGCAGAACCTCTCCGATACCGAGGTGGAGAGCCGCCGTCAGGAATGGCAGAAGCTCCACGATCAGGTGCTCGAAGCCGGTGGCCTGCACATCATCGGTACCGAGCGGCACGAGTCCCGTCGGATCGATAATCAGCTCCGAGGTCGTTCCGGACGCCAGGGAGACCCAGGCTCCAGCCGCTTCTATCTGTCGATGGAAGACAACCTCATGCGTATCTTCGCCTCGGACCGCATGCGCAGCATCATGCAGTCGCTGGGTATGGAAAAAGGCGAGGCCATTGAGCACCGTATCGTCAACAACGCCATCGAGAAAGCGCAGCGCAAAGTTGAGGGGCACAACTTCGACATCCGTAAGAATCTGCTGGAATACGATGATGTAGCCAATGACCAGCGTCAGGTGGTCTATCAGCAACGCCGCGAACTCATGGCTGCTGAAGAGATATCCGCCACGATCGAAGGGATGCGTGAAGAGGTCGTTCGGGAAGTTGTTGCCGAGTACATTCCGCCTCAGAGCCTGGTCGAACAGTGGGACATCGCCGGCCTGGAGCAAGCGCTCAACACCGAATTTGCCTGCGATGCGCCAGTCGGCCGGTGGCTGGAAGAAGACGAGTCCCTTCACGAAGAGTCGCTGATCGAAAAGCTGCTCACGGACATCGAGGAGCGCTACAGGGCGAAAGAAGCCAAGTGGCAGGAGATCAACGTCAGCATGCGCCTCGCCGAGAAGCAGATCATGCTGCAGATACTCGATCAGCGCTGGAAAGAACATCTGGCGGCCATGGACCACCTTCGCGCCAGCATCGGGCTGAGAGCCTATGCTCAGAAGCAGCCGAAACAGGAGTACAAACGGGAATCTTTCGAGCTTTTCCAGGAGTTGCTCTTCAACATCAAGCGCGATGTGATCCGCTTTCTATCCCGCGTGGAGATCGAAGCGCCGGATGAGGTAGAGGAAGAGGAGCGTCGCCGTCGCGCCGAAGCCGAAAAACGCATGAACTTTTCCCACGCCGAGTCGTCGGCGCTTGGCGAAGAGGAAGCGCAAGGCGCGGCCGAAGAAGAGAAAGGTGAGACGTTCGTTCGTCAGGAGCGTAAGGTCGGCCGCAATGAGCCTTGTCCCTGCGGATCGGGCAAGAAGTACAAGCACTGCCACGGGCAGGCGACCTGATGGCCGTAAACGTGCCGCTAATCGGCGAGCTGGCGCCTGTTGCAGGTGTACGCATTGGTACCGCCAACGCCGGAATCAAGCAGACCGAGCGGGACGACCTGACGCTCATGGTGCTCGATGAAGGGGCGACGGTTGCCGGCGTATTCACCCAGTCGGCGTTTCGCGCACCACCGGTTCTGCTGGCTGAACAACGGCTCAAAGGCGCCAGAGCGCTGATCATCAACAGCGGCAATGCCAATGCTGCCACGGGAGAGCTCGGGCTTCAGGATGCCCGGTCGGTCTGCGATTCGGTGTGCGAACAGGTGCTCGACCTGCCGGCAGACTCGGTGCTGCCTTTTTCAACCGGCGTGATCGGTGAGCGCTTGCCGTTACAGGCTATGCGTAACGGTGTAACCGTAGCGGCGCAGAAACTTAGGGCAGACGCATGGAATGATGCGGCACGCGCCATCATGACCACAGATACCGTTCCGAAAGGTGTCAGCCGTTCGGTGCAGGTGCAGCGGCAGCCGGTGCAGATCACCGGTATTGCCAAAGGGTCTGGCATGATCAAGCCCAACATGGCGACCATGCTGGCGTTTATGGCGGTGGACGCTTCAGTGCCTGCCGATGTACTGCAGCCTATGCTGAAGCGCATCGCGGATGTCAGTTTCAACCGCGTAACCGTGGATGGTGACACGTCCACCAACGATGCTTTCATGCTCGTTGCAACCGGTGCCGGACCGGTTCGTCTCCAGGCGGCAGACAGCGAGGCGCTCAGCGAAATCGAGCAGGCGCTTACGGAGGTTGCTCAGGAGCTGGCCATCAGTATCGCTCGCGATGGCGAGGGTGCGACCAAGTTCGTCACGGTGCGTGTGAACGGCGGTGCCAGTTCGCAGGATTGTCTCGAGGTGGCGTACGCCATCGCGGAGAGTCCCCTGGTCAAGACAGCGATCTTCGCCGGCGACCCGAACTGGGGGCGCTTCTGCATGGCAATCGGCCGCGCGAAGGCGCAGGTGGATCCAGCCAAGGTCAGTCTGTATCTGGACGATGTCTGTATTGCCCGCAATGGCATGGTGGCGGAAGGCTACGTCGAAGCTCAAGCCGCCGAGGTCATGGAGAAAGACGAGCTCACGGTCAATGTGGATCTGGGGCTGGGCGATGCTTCGGAGTGGATCTGGACCTGCGATTTTTCCTACGACTACGTGAAGATCAACGCCGAGTATCGTAGCTGATCAACGGTTGCGCTCGACCACCTGTAACGCGTAGCCGCACGCTGGCGATCACTGTCTGAATTTGTACAGCGAGGTGAACTGAAGGCGGTTCAGCCTGGCCGTTGTGCCGTTCATCAGCTCTCTACGCCCGTGCAGCCATTCGATACCGAAGGTCGCGTCGGGAATCGGGCTCCATAGCAGGTTCAGATGCGAAGACATGAACCTTTCATCGACCAGCCCTGTGGTGTAGTCGTCTTCATGCAGGGCTGCGCGGGCATAACCCAGAGCGATATTGCTACGCCATTGGGTATTCCACCAGCGTTGATAGGCCAGAAATCCTGACCACACCGGGATGGTTTCCAGCTCGTTATCCGGCGTTAGCACCGCATCGTTGAAGGCGTTGTAGGAGACGTACCGACCGATACCCTCCCCGTAATTCAGAGCAAACCTCAAGTTGTCTGCGTCTTTCACGTACCAGCGACCCGAGACGGAGAACCCATAGGCTCCGGCCTCGTCAGTGAACGTATCGTCCACTCTGATCTCTCTGAGCAGGGCGGCGAGGGAGAGCTCACCCCAGCCTGCGGTGAGGTCTACGCGGCCCACAAGATCAGGTATCTGATCGTCGTCGAAAGTCAGGCGCTGACCGGTTGAGGTGGTCACCGTTGTTTCGGGCTGCTCGGCAGCAACGCTCCAGCGAAGTCGTTGTGATTGTGTGCTGTAACGGATCAGCGGTTGCCTGACATTCAGTACGCCTACGGGGCCGCCGGAATCGTTGAGCTCCGGAAACGCCGCCAGATTGTCGAACGTTGATGTTGTCTGGCCCACTGTGAGCCCGTTGTAGCTTGCGTAGGCATGGCGCATTCTGGGGTTGTGGGAGTTGCTGATGCGCTCCGTACCGGAGTTGTCGAACGATCCGAAGTCCAGCTCGATGTAGGCGCCGAGTTCGCTTGTTTTCGTCGGCGTGCTGGCGTTGATCCAGATCCTCGAATCACGCGCGTTGCCGGACAGCTGATGGTCTTCAGTCTCGTCGTTGAGCGGTATGGCCGAAGGCAGGAAACCGACGTCTGAGCGGTTCTGTCCGCCGGTGCCGCCGACGCTGACGCTGTTGCCGACCATGTCCAGCTTCACACGGCCTCCGATGGCGAAGCTTGCCTCCCGGCCGGTGCCCGGAGACGGATCGGCTGAAGCACTTCGCTGGCCGGCCAATCCTTCGATGATCTGTTCCAGGTAGGCTACCCGCTCGGTCAGCGAGGCGATTTTCGCTTCCAGGTCGGCCCGGTCCGACGCCACAGCGGGGGCGCAGGGGATCAGCAGCGGCAGCAGCCACAGGACTCTGCCAGATGAAATCATGGTTGTTGCAAGGGCGTCAGATAGGCCGAATGGCAGCGTTTGCAGGTGTCTCTGATGCGCTCGATCGAAGCATCCATTTCCGCGGGGCTCATGTAGCTCGCGCGTCCGGCAATTTCGTCAGCCTCTGCTCTCAACGTTTCTGTAAACGGCGTGAACTGACCTTCTGCGTCTACTGATACCAGCGCATTCGCAAGGGCGTTCGTATCGATGGCGAGCTTTTTAGCCATTGCGGTTCTTCTTTCCGCCACTTGCGTGTCGGTCAGTTTGCGCTCGAAGACAAGCGTACTCATGCGGCTCATAAGCACGTTGACGCCGCGGCTCTGCAGCGCATGCAGGGTCTCAGCATCAGAAGGTGCTGGGGCTGGGGCGGCACAACCGGCCAGCACAAACAGAAGCAGCCCGGCTGGGAGAATTTCTCGCATCTGTTGCCATCCAATCTTGCGAAGATTTCTCGCAATCCTATCTTGCCGACAGGGGGATGCGTATGGTGAAGAACCCCTATATTCGGGGGCGCCGCTCGGCGGCTCAGGTCGGCTCGCGATCGTCTGTCAGGTCGCCGGAGAGGAGCTCGTCTTCCATGTCCGAGCCTGGTATCCGGTTCGATTCGTCTGCCCATGCGCCCAGGTCGATCAGCTTGCACCGCTCCGAGCAGAATGGCCTGTCGGGATTGGAGTCGTCCCAGCGAACGCTTTTCGAACAGGTCGGGCAGGCGACGATGCGGGTGGTCTGGGTCATCGGTGCGGTCTGGCTCGGGTCGCTCAGGGAAGTGGCGCCATCATGAAGCCTGCAACGTGATCCTGCAAAACAAATGCGATCCAGCCGCCTGCCGCGAGGTACGGCCCGAAGGGCATCGGCTGGTCGCGCTGCATGCGTTTGAGCGCCAGGCTCGCCACGGCAAACAGCAGACCGGAACCGGCTGCGAGCAGCACGACCGAAGGCAGCGCCGCCCAACCCAGCCAGGCGCCGATCGCGGCCAGAAGCTTGAAATCTCCGTAGCCCATGCCCTCTTTGCCGGTGATCAGCTTGAAGGCCCAGTAGATGCTCCAAAGCGACAGATAGCCCGCCGCGGCGCCGATTACGGCATCGTCGAGCGGGGTAAACGTACCGCTGACGTTGGCCAGAAGTCCGAGCCACAGGAGCGGGTACGTGAGTTGGTCGATCAGAGTGGCGCTGATCAGTATCCAGGTGAACAGACACACCAGCAGCGCAGCCCAGGTAAAGCCGAACTGCGTAACCACAACCAGTGTGAGGGCCATGGTGATGAATTCAACCAGCGGATAGCGCGCTGATATGCGGGTACCGCAACGGCTGCACCGACCTTTCAGTGCGATCCAGCTGAGTACCGGGATGTTTTCCCAGGCACGGATCTGGTGGCCACATGCCGGGCAGCGGGAGCGCGGTACCATGAGGTTGAACTTTGGCTGCGCCGCTGTGGGCTCGAGCTCAAGGATCTCCCGCGCTTCAGCTTTGAAAGCCTGTTCGAGCATGATGGGCAACCTGTGCACCACCACATTGAGAAAGCTGCCAACACAAAGGCCGGTCCAGGCTGCAAGCGTGTAGGCCAGCCAAGGCTGGCTCAG
>JAUIKX010000360.1 GCA_030430515.1 Gammaproteobacteria bacterium
CGATGATCTCTTCGCGAACTTCCGGCGCGAGCATGCCCGACAGCACCTGTCTGACGTCGTCGATCAGCTCGTAGATGACGCTGTAATAGCGAAGGTCCATCTCCTCGCGTTCGATCAACGCTTTGGCCGCATTGTCCGCACGAACATTGAAGCCGAAGATCACCGCGCCATAGGTGAGCGCCATATTGGCATCGGAGGCGGTGATACCACCAACGCCGGAACCGAGCACGTTCACCTGTACCTCGTCGTTGCCCAGATCCGCGAGCGCCTGAGTGATCGCTTCGAGGCTGCCGCGCACATCGGCCTTCAGCACGAGCTTCATCACCCGCTTCTCGCCTTCGCCCATGTTCGCAAACATGTTTTCCAGCTTGGCGGCCTGCTGAAGTGCCTGACGCTTCTCCTGCGAACGATCCTTGCGGAACTCGGCAAGCTCACGCGCCGTACGTTCGTCAGTGGACGCAGCGAAGTCATCCCCAGCGCCCGGCGTGCCGGACAATCCCAGCAGCTCAACCGGCGTTGAAGGTGGCGCCTCGTCAACCTGCTCGCCTTTATCGTTCATCATGGCGCGCACACGTCCGTAGTACTCACCCGCGATGACGACATCGCCTTTGCGCAGCGTGCCGTTCTGTACCAGAAGCGTGGCAACGGGACCGCGGCCGCGATCCAGGCGCGACTCGACCACCACGCCGCGTCCCGGAGCATCCGGTACGGCCTTGAGCTCGAGCAACTCAGCCTGCAGATTGATCGCCTCGAGAAGCTCAGGTATGCCCTGACCAGTCATTGCGGAGATCTGCACGAACTGCGTGTCCCCACCCCATGATTCCGGCACCACGTCTTTGGCTGCCAGTTCGTTGGTTACGCGATCCGGGTCCGCCCCTTCGAGATCCATCTTGTTGATAGCAACGATGATGGGTACACCCGCCGCCTTGGCATGCTGGATAGCCTCCTCGGTCTGCGGCATCACCCCATCGTCCGCCGCGACTACCAGAATGACAATGTCGGTGACCCGTGCACCGCGCGCGCGCATCGCGGTAAAAGCGGCGTGGCCAGGCGTGTCGATGAATGTGATCAAGCCGCCATCTGTGTCCACACAGTAGGCACCGATGTGCTGGGTAATACCTCCAGCTTCGCCGCTGACCACCCGACTCTTGCGGATGTGGTCGAGCAACGACGTTTTACCATGGTCGACGTGGCCCATGACGGTAACCACCGGAGGCCTGGACGCTTCGTCCCCCTCGATCTGCAGCGACTCTTCGTGTGCTGCCTCGATGGCATCGTCGCGCACGAGCTTGACCTTGTGGCCCATCTCCTCGACGACCAGCGTCGCGGTGTCCTGATCAATACCCTGGTTGATGGTGGCCATCACACCCAGTCCCATGAGCTGCTTGATCACTTCTCCGGCCTTGACAGACATCTTGCCCGCCAGGTCGCCAACCGTAATAACACTGGGGAGTTCCACCTCACGGGCGATGAACTCCGTAGGTTTGAACTCGCCGCCGTGCTGCTCGAGGTGAAGCGCTGGCTGTGCGCCCCGTCGTCGGCTGCGACGAGCCCCTTTGAGCTTGAGCTCCCGGCGCCCGCGATCGGGCCCCGCTTCGCGGCCCTTGCCGCGCTCACGCTCCTTTTCTTTACCGCGCACGCGCTTGCCGCCACGCTCCTGTGCAGCACTTTGTGCCTGCGCATCCACCGCTGCTTTCGCAGCCTGCTGCAGCTCATCCGCCGGCTTTGATTCGGGCTCAGCTGCCGCACGCGCTGCCTGCTCCGCTTCCTGGCGGGCTTTCTCTTCTGCAGCCCGCGCTTCGGCTTCGCGTGCGCGGGCCTCTTCGCGACGACGCTCTTCTTCCTGGCGTGCCTCTTCCTCTTTGCGGCGTGCTTCCGCGCGACGGGACTCTTCCTCACGGATCTTCTGCGCTTCGAGCTCTGACTGCGAAGGTGCTGCAGGCTGTTCCGAGGGCAGATCAGCACCCCCCGATTCCGCCCGTCTCACATACGTGCGCTTGCGTCGAACCTCTACGGTTACGTTGCGGCCACCTCGCCCCCCGCCGGTTTTCAGCGTGTCAACCGACTTGCGCTTGAGCGTTATTTTCTTTGGCGCAGCGTCTGCCGTGCCGCCGTGGCTGCGCTTGAGGTGCGCAAGCAGCGACTGTTTCTGTTCCTCTGTCACCGCCTCACCTTCTCCGGTGTGCGGCAAGCCTGCGTCTTTCATCTGCGACAGCAATCTCTCGACGGGCACTCCCACCGTTTGCGCAAGCTGTTTCACCGTGACTTCGGCCATATTACTATCCGAGTATTAAGCGTTTGTTGGCTCGCTTGTTGCGAGCATGACATCGATCAATCCGTTTCAGTTCAAGAAGACCCGTCCTCCGCTTCTTCAAACCAGGGCGCCCGTGCCGTCATGATCAGCTCGGCCGCTTTCTCTTCCGACAAATCTGGTGCGAATTCCAGCAGATCCGGCACAGCCAGCTCGGCCAGGTCTTCCATGCAGAGCACGTCGTTTTTAGCGAGCATAAATGCGAGTTCGCGATCCATACCTTCCATCTC
>JAUIKX010000361.1 GCA_030430515.1 Gammaproteobacteria bacterium
GCCAATCTGCTGGAAACGTAACACGGCTGCGAACGGGCTCGGGGAGGGGGTGTGAGCGAACGATATCGAACAGGTTCCGTCTCTCAGTTCGTCCAGCATCATTCTCAGGGCTGGCAGATCGAACTCGTCCTGCAGGCAGGTACGCCATGTTTCGAGCAGCATGGGAAAGTCTTCGAAAGATTTGATGCTCGTCATCAGCTTTTTCGCCTGGAGGCGGCTCATCCAGAGCGGCAGGCGCCGGTCGAAACGCTGTTTGCTGAGCAGCAGGCCGCGACCGGCACACTCACGGAACCGGGCGCCGAAGTAACCTGAGCGCTCAAGGCCTTCGCGCAGCAGTTCATCGAAGTTCTGCGAGTTGACCATCATGGCGATGTCGTGCAGATCCGGAATTTCCCGCATCTGGATGACGATGGCGTTGTCGTCGGCATGAACTTCCGGGGCTTTGTTACCCTGCCGTCGCAGCGCTGCCTCCAGGGCGTAGCTCATGGGTCGATTGAGCGCGCCGCCCCACATCGTATGAATGATGAGCTGCTTCGGTGCGTTTGGCCCCCGGTAGCCGTCGGGTCCGCCTTCTACCAGCTCGAACAGCACGTGGTGCCGGTGGGGTAGGGGCGTGCCACAGTGCTGGCGCTGGTCCCTGAGGTAATCGAGCAGCTCACCGGCTGCAAAGACTTCGAAGCACCGCTGCGAGGTGAGTTCTTCGAGCACCGTTTTGTGGTCACCCTGGCTGAGCAGCGCGTCCACGGTTTCCAGATAGCGACCGATACGCTCGGAGAAGTAGAAGCCGCGGTTGAACGCCTCGGCGCGCCAGAATGGTGGTGCCGTGACGTTGGGCGATGCCTGCCGCACGAATACATCGTTATGGGTTATCCGCTGTATCTGCCAGTTCTGCGTGCCCAGGGTGAAAACCTGACCTACGGTCGCTTCCCATACGAACTCCTCGTCCAGCTCGCCGATCTGAGCTGCGGAGTCTGCGTGGCGCAGCTTGAAATAGCCGCGATCCGGAATGTTGCCGCCGGAGCTGTACATGGTCAGCAGTGCGGATCGACGGCTTTTTACTGTACCCGCCAGCCGGTCGTAGTCGATACGGGGCTTCAGCTCCCGCACCCGAGCGCCTGCATAGCGGCCCGCGAGCATTTCGATCACCAGATCGAACTGGCTTCTGGGGAGATCGACATATGAGCCGGCGCAGGTTACTTGTTGATAAAGGTCATCCACCTTCCGCTCTTCAGAAGCGCACATCGAGATGATGACCTGAACGAGCACATCCAGAGCGCCGCACATCGGGCGTATGGGCTCGATGTCCCGCTTGCTGATCTGTTCAGCAAGTACGGCTGCTTCCAGCATATCGTTGGCGTGGGTCGGGAATAGCGTGCCGACGCTCGTGGCGCCGACCTGGTGCCCGGCGCGACCGATGCGCTGAAGCGTCGC
Organism: Gammaproteobacteria bacterium; assembly: GCA_030430515.1. Lineage (GTDB taxonomy): Bacteria > Pseudomonadota > Gammaproteobacteria > Pseudomonadales > Azotimanducaceae > SYFY01. The sequence goes on from JAUIKX010000361.1 coordinate 1,432, forward strand.
GGCAATCGATGGCGGTGACTGCACCAGAACCACCTCGTCCAGCGCGCCCACATCGATACCCATCTCGAGGGAGCTGGTTGCGACGATGGCGCTCAGCTCACCGGCTTTCAGGCGGCGCTCCACCTCGCTGCGAATGTCCCGCGCGAGCGAGCCGTGATGAGCGTAGGCCAGCGTTTGCGTAGCACCCTCGTTCACCTTCAGGGTGATCTTTTCGGCCAGTGCGCGGCTGTTGGTAAAGAAAAGGGTGGACTGGTTGCGTTCGATGATCTGGCGAAAATCATCGGCGAGAGGTTCCCAGATCTTCTTCCCTTCTTCGGCGGCACGCCGGGCGGCTTCGGGAAATCGAACGGTCAGCTGCAGCTGCTTCTCGTCGTCGGAGCGCACGATTTGCATATGACGCGCTTCGCCTTGCGGCGTGCGGCCACCGACGTAGCGGGCAACGGCTTCCAGTGGCGATACGGTGGCGGAGAGGGCAATGCGCTGGAACTCGCCGGCCAGGTGCGCCAGCCGTTCCAGGGAGACCATGAGCTGTGCGCCGCGCCGATTGTCGGCGATGGCATGTACTTCGTCGATGATGACGGTCTCCACACCCGCCAGAGCCATCTGGCCACGCGGGCTGGTGAGCAACAGGTGAAGGCTCTCGGGAGTCGTGATGAGGATGTCCGGCGGTGTGCGCAGCATCCGCTGCCGCTCGGTCTGGGGCGTGTCACCAGAGCGCACTTTGACGCGCAGGTCCGGGAAGCCGCTCTGCGCCTTCAGCTCGTCGAGCGGTTCCAGCAGATTGACACGTATGTCGTTGTTCAGCGCTTTTAGCGGTGAAACATACAGCACATGGGTTCTGCCGGGTTGCCAATCCCCTCGAGCGAAGCGGTTCAGCGCGCAGAAAAAAGCGGTCAGCGTCTTACCCGAGCCGGTGGGGGCGGTGGCCAGAACGTGCTCGCCACCTGCAATGAGGGGCCAGGCAGCAGCCTGCACCCCGGTCGGGGAGGTAAAACGGCTGGTGAACCAGCGCGCGAGGTTCGGCTCAAAATGATCGAGAGCGCTGTGCATGAGGGCAGTATATCCACTGCCACATGCGTTAGAGTGCCGGCATGAATCTTGTCTT
>JAUIKX010000062.1 GCA_030430515.1 Gammaproteobacteria bacterium
TATCAGATGCAGATCGAAGAGAACGCGCAAACCGAGCAGAACGCTGAGGAGACGCTTTCGCGGCTGGAAGACGACCTCAGCACTGCGGAGCTTGCTTTGCGCAGCGTTACCCATGAGCGTGACGGCGCAAAAAAACGCGTATCTGAGCTCGAAGCAGAAGTGGGTAGTGCGGACCAGCGCATTGAGGCCGCCATCGCGAGAGCCGAAGCGCTCGAAGAATCTCTGGATAAAGAGCGCAGCGTGTTGATCGAGTCAGATGAAGCGCTGCGTGAACTGAGAGAGGAGCACCACAAAACCCTCGCGCACCTGGAGGAAGCGCAGGCCAGCGTCAGCCGCTGGGAAAGCGACGAGGCCTCGCGCACGAACGAGCTGGAAGTTCTGGTCAGGGACCGCGATACCTGGCAGGCAGACGCGCAGCAGGCTCTGCGTCGGGTGGCTGAGCTCGAGAGCCAGGCCGCATCGTCGCAGGTTCGTATTGAGGGCGGGGAAGAAGAGCGCCGGTTGCTGCGTGTGCAGCTCGAGAGCCTGGAGGCCCGAACTCAGGATATGGTGGTACGCAGCAATGCGCAGACCAGTGAATTAGCCCGGAAGGACGCCCGAATCAGCGAATTGGAGGCGATGCTTGCCGGCCAGATGACATCCAATCTGAACGAGCTTCCGCCGCTCAACGAAGCTGGGTTTTTTGCGGCCCGACCGCCCGACGTCGATGACTTGAAGCTCATCAGCGGTGTCGGGCCTAAACTCGAAGGCATGCTCAATGATCTCGGAATCTACCAGTTCCAGCAGATCGCCCTCATGACCCGCAGTCAGGTTTCCTGGGTCAACGATCAGCTGTCGTTCAAGGGCCGTATCGAGCGGGACAACTGGATCAAACAGGCGGCCAATCTGTCCGGCATCAACGCGCACACAGACGGACAGGCGGGCAATACGGCTTAGCCGGTTACGCGCTCGTTAAGCTGCGAGCTTTTCCTCGATGAGGGGATAGTACAGCGCAAGGCCGACCCCTCGGACGATCATGAACAGTGTGAAGCTGGCCCACAGACCGTGGTTGCCGAGCGCATCGATACTGCTGTAGGCGCAGACCAGAAAGACAGCGGCGGCGACGAACATGCAGTTGCGCAGCTCTCTGACATGGGTGGTGCCGATGAAGATGCCGTCTCCGAGAAATGGCCACACACCGATCAACGGACCGATCACCAGCCACCAGAGATAGCGCCCGGCCGTCTGGCGCACGTCTTCGGAGCTGCTCATGGTCTCAATGAACCACGGCCCGCCAAGCGCATAGGCGAGGGTCAGGAGGGTTGCCAGCCCAAACCCCCAGATCGTGCAGTACATCGCGACCTGCCGGAAGCCGCGACGATTGCCGGAGCCGTATGCAAAACCGGCCAGGGACTCGGCGGAATGGGCGAAGCCGTCGATGGCGAAAGCCATGATCATGAAGAGCTGCATGAGGATCGCGTTGGCGGCGAGGGTGATATCGCCAAGGCTGGCACCGAGCAGGGTCACCATGAAAAAGGGCAGCTGCACGAAGAACGACCGGATCACCAGATTGCCGCTCACACTGAACAGTTTGAGCACGCCCTCACGCCAGAGCCGTTCCGGCCGTGCCGCGGTCCAGCCCAGCTCAGCAAAGGCGCGATGAGCCGCAGCGATCGCAACACCGGCTGCGAGCATCTCAGAAAGCACGGTCGCGAGCGCCACCCCTTCGACCCCCCAGCCGAAAACCGGCACGAAGAGGAGGTCCAGAAAGATATTGGTGCCGTTGTACATCAGGCTGATGGCCAGCGTGGCGCGCATGCGCTGCAAGCCGAAAAGAATACCGAGCATCACCGTCTGCACCAGCAGCGCAGGAGCGCCCCAGATGCGGATGGAAAAGTACGTGGCGGCCAGGCTTTCCACTTGCTCACCGGCTTCAAAGAGCCACAGCATCCCTGCCTGGAGCGGCCACTGCAGGGCAACCAGAGCGGTGCCGATCCCAATGCCAAGGATTGCGGAGCGCCATGCGATCCGTTTCGCGTCGAGCGGGTCATCGGCGCCATAGGCCTGCGCCATGAGGCCGGTCGTGGCCATGCGCAGAAAGCCGAAGATCCAGTACATGGCGGTAAATATCTGGCTGCCGACCGCGACGGCGCCGATGTACTGCGCCCCGTCGAGCTGCCCCATGACCGCAGTGTCGACCACGCCGACCAGCGGAATCGTCAGGTTGGCCAGCAGTACCGGCCACGTGAGGTGGAAAACCCGCCGGTGCCAGCCGGACGGGGTGTCCGGCAGCGTCTCCCTGATCATCACTCCGTCAGCGACGATCCAGCAGGTTTCCGTGGCGGAGCAGGTCCCTGACTCTGGCTTTGCGCTCCAGGGTTTTGTGTGCCCGGTAGGTGCTGTCGTACGCGGGCGCACTTCGACGGTGAATGACGCCCATGGCGGTGGGCAGCGGATCGGCCATGTTGACGAGCATCTGCGCCATGACCGCATTGGTCTCATCGTGTACCAGAATGTCAGCAAGCGTGATGCCGTCTTCACCGAGCGTCACGCTTTCGAGCGTCAGAGTCGTCGTGTTCAGGCGCAACCCTTTGTTTCTGTCTTTGCCGTAGAGCAGAGGCTGGCCGTGCTCGCAGACGACCTGGGTGTCTGCGGCCGTCTTTTTGTTGGCCACGTCTTCCCACACGTCTTTGTTGTAGACGATGCAATTCTGCAGCAGCTCCACGAAAGCTGCACCCTCATGGGCCTGCCCGGCATTGAGAATACCGGGCAGCGCTTTCTGGTCGATATCCACACATCGGGCGATGAAGGTCGCACCGGCGCCCAGCGCGAACTGCGCGGGTTCAATGGGATGATCCAGAGAGCCGTTGGGGCTCGTTGGGCTCGGCGTGCCGATGCGTGAAGTGGGCGAGTACTGGCCTTTGGTGAGGCCGTAGATCTCATTGTTGAACAGCAGGATGTTCAGATTGACGTTGCGTCGCAGTGCATGCAGCAGGTGATTGCCGCCGATGGACAGACCGTCGCCATCGCCGGTAATGACCCAGACGTCGAGATCGGGGTTGGCCAGCTTCACGCCGGTGGCGATCGCCGGGGCTCTGCCGTGGATGGTATGGAAGCCGTACGTGTCCACGTAGTAGGGCAGCCGCGACGAGCAGCCGATGCCGGAAACGAATACGGTCTGCGCGGGGTCGGCACCGCTGTCGGCCAGGGCCCGATGCACGGCTTTGAGAATGGAGTAATCACCGCACCCGGGGCACCAGCGTACTTCCTGATCGGTGGCGTAGTCTTTTGCTTTCAGTTCAGCCACGGTTGACCTCCTGCATGCGCTGCGGTGCGTGGGCGGCGATGGCCTGTTTGACGGTTTTGACTGCGAACGGCTGGCCGGTCACCTGGTTGAGCTGCACGCATTCGACCAGAAGCTGGTCGCGCAGCACGGTCGCGAGCTGGCCCGCATTGAGCTCCGGCACCAGAATGGTTTCGAATTCCGTGAGCAGCTCGCCGAGGTTCGACGGCAAAGGGTTCAGATGGCGCAGGTGAATCTGCGCAACCGACAACCCCTCCGTGATGCATTCCTTCACGGCCTGATAGATGGTGCCGTAGGTGGAGCCCCAGGCAACCACGGCAAGGCCGCCGGTGACCCCCTGTTCCAGCTTCTGCTCCGGAATGAAATCGGCGATCTGTGCAAGTTTCCGGTGCCGCAGATCCGTCATGGTCTGATGGTTGGCAGGATCGTAGGAAATGTTGCCGGTGTGGCTGTCTTTTTCGATGCCGCCCACCCGGTATACGTACCCCTCGTCACCGGGTGCTGCCCACACCCTTGCCTGAGTGTCGGGGTTGCGTTCGAACACGTCCCCCGAACTGCCGACAGCGGGGCGGGTGTGTTCGATCGCTTCGTATGCATCGAAATCCGGTAACGGCCATAGCTCCGAGGCGTTGGCCAGGTAGCCGTCCGTGAGCATGATGACGGGTGTCATGTGGCGCAGGGCGATACGCACCGCCTCGATAGCCGTATCGAAAGTGTCGGCGGGCGTGCTGGCGGACACCACCGGTATCGGAGTGTCGCCGTTGCGGCCATAGACAGCCTGGTAGAGATCGCTCTGCTCTGTTTTGGTGGGCATGCCGGTGGAAGGGCCCGCGCGCTGCGAGTTCACGACGACGAGCGGCAGTTCGGTGGCTACGGCCAGCCCCAGGGCCTCTGTTTTCAAGGCAATCCCAGGCCCGGAGCTGGACGTGACCCCCAGCTTCCCGGCAAAGGACGCGCCGATGGCGCTGCAAACTGCGGCGATCTCGTCTTCTGCCTGAAATGTCGCAACGCCGGCGTCTTCCAGGCCGGTCAGATGGTGCAGCAGTGACGATGCCGGCGTGATCGGGTAGGAGCAGAACATCAGGTCGATATCCGCGAGCTCACCGGCTGCGACCAGCCCGAGCGCGGTGGCTTCTGCGCCGGTAATGGTACGGTACTCCGCTGCTTTGAGCTCGGCGTGTGCGACATGGTGCTGGGCGAGGGTCCCGTCGATTTCAGCGGTTTCCCCATAAGCATGTCCGGCATTCAGTGCCGCAATGTTGGCATCGCGAATGGCCTCGTCAGAGGCAAAGCGCCGCTCGATCCAGTTGATGGTGGGCGTGCGCGGCTGGTCGAACATCCATAGAACGAGACCGAGCACCCAGAAATTCTTGCAGCGCCCCGCGTCTTTGCTGCCGAGGCCGAACGGTTTGACGGATTCGACCGTGAGGTCGCTGATATCGATGGGATACACCGTGAACGGGTCCAGGCGGCCGTCTTCGAGGGGGTTGCTGTCCAGGTCCGCCCGCTTCAGGCGCTGCGCGGTGAAGGCGTTGGCGTCCACCAGAATCAGCGCGCCCGGCTCCAGGTGTGGGATGTTCACCACGAGCGCCGCAGGGTTCAGTGCCACCAGCACGTCTGGGGCATCGCCCGGTGACGTCACCCGATCGCCGCCGAACTGGATCTGGAAAGCGCTCACGCCGAACCGGGTGCCCTGTGGGGCGCGAATTTCCGCCGGAAAATCTGGCAAGGTGGCGAGGTCATGACCGGCCATGGCCGAAGCATTGGTGAACTGTGCGCCCTGGAGTTGGATGCCGTCGCCGGAGTCGCCGGCGAAGCGTACGACGCGTCTGGAAGCGGTGTCGCTCATTTTATCTGCCGCTGGAATTTCGGGCGCGGATTGTACGTCATGCAGGGGGCGGGTGCTAAAGCGTGGTTTTGCATATTGATATTGCTCGCAGAGTGGGTAAAGTCCGCGCCTCAGTTTTCACACCACCCGTTCAATACCATCAGGAGAAAGTCGTGAAAGTCATCGCGAAAACCGACGAGTACACCATTTTTCAGAAGCGCTCGGGCCGATACGGCGTGCGCAGCGCCGACCGCCAGTGGATCAATGCCGACGACAAGGTCCGCATTCTGCTCGAGCACAAGCTCATCGAGGTTGCCGAGCCCAAGCCGGCGGAGCCGGAGCCGGCTGAGGAAGCCGCCGAAGAGGGTGGTGAAGAGGCTGCAGCTGAGGAGTAACGCACGCGTAGCAGGGCAGTGCCGCGTTAGGTAGTCTATTGGCACTATCTTATCGGGCGCTGCCTTGTACACCGTAGCCGACTTCAAAGTCGAATCGTCCTTCGAGCCGGCGGGCGATCAGCCCGCCGCCATCGCTTCACTCATAGACGGTCTCGAGTCCGGGCTCAGCCATCAGACGCTTCTGGGGGTGACGGGCTCCGGTAAGACCTACACGGTGGCGAAAGTCATTGAAGCCGTGCAGCGCCCGACCATCGTCATGGCACACAACAAGACCCTGGCGGCGCAGTTGTACGGCGAGTTCCGCGAATTCTTCCCGCACAACTCGGTCGAGTACTTCGTCTCGTACTACGACTACTACCAGCCGGAAGCCTACGTTCCTTCCTCTGATACCTACATCGAGAAAGATGCGTCCATCAATGCGCACATCGAGCAGATGCGCCTGTCTGCGACCAAGGCGCTGCTGGAGCGGCGCGATACCATCATCGTCGCCTCGGTTTCCGCGATCTACGGCCTCGGCGACCCGCAGTCCTACCTGCGCATGGTGCTGCATCTGGACCGTGGCGACAGGGTGGACCAGCGGCAGCTTCTCCGCCGTCTCGCCGAACTGCAGTACACCCGCAACGATATGGCGTTTTCCCGCGGCACGTACCGCGTTCGCGGAGACGTGATCGATATCTTTCCGGCGGAATCGGAGAAGGAAGCGGTGCGCGTCGAGCTTTTCGATGACGAGATCGAGAACATTGCCATCTTCGATCCGCTGACGGGAGAAGTGCTGCGCAAGGTGCCGCGCTACACCGTCTACCCGAAGTCGCACTACGTCACACCGAAGAGCCGGCTCGAAGCCGTGATCGACGATATTCGCGAAGAGCTGCGCGACCGTCTGCAGTACCTCAACGACAACAACAAGCTTGTGGAAGCGCAGCGCCTGGAGCAGCGCACCCGTTTCGATCTGGAGATGATCAAGGAGCTCGGTTACTGCCAGGGCATCGAAAACTACTCCCGCTATCTCTCCGGGCGCAACCCCGGAGAACCGCCGCCCACGTTGTTCGACTACCTGCCCAAAGACGCGCTGCTGATCATCGACGAGTCTCACGTGAGCGTGCCGCAGGTCGGCGGCATGTTCAAAGGCGACCGTTCGCGCAAGGAGACACTCGTCGATTACGGTTTCCGCCTGCCGTCGGCACTGGACAACAGACCGCTCCGTTTCGATGAGTGGGAGCGGTTGGTACCTCAGGCGATCTTCGTTTCAGCGACTCCCGGGCCTTACGAAGCAGAGCGTGCCGGCCAGGTCGTGGAGCAGGTGGTGCGGCCTACCGGCCTGGTGGACCCGGAAGTGATCGTGCGGCCGGCAACCACCCAGGTTGAAGACCTGCTCGGTGAAATCAACGATACCGTGGCGAAAGGAGACCGGGTGCTCGTGACCACCCTCACCAAGCGCATGGCGGAGGATCTCACGGATTTTCTCGACGACCACGGCATTCGGGTGAGGTATCTGCATTCCGATATCGATACGGTCGAGCGGATGGAGATACTCAGAGATCTGCGGCGTGGCGAGTTCGACGTGCTCGTTGGCATCAACCTGCTGCGGGAAGGCCTCGATATGCCGGAGGTTTCCCTCGTCGGTATTCTCGATGCCGACAAGGAGGGCTTTCTGCGCTCGGAAGGCTCGCTGATTCAGACCATTGGCCGGGCAGCACGAAACGCCTCGGGCCGGGCGATACTGTATGCCGACAAGATCACCGGCTCCATGGAGCGGGCCCTCGCCGAAACCGATCGTCGTCGCGCGAAGCAGGTTGCTCACAACGAAGCGCACGGGATCACCCCGCAGACCATCTCCAAGGCCATTGCCGATGTCATGGAAGGCGCCCGCGCGGCGCCGGGCGCTTCCCGCAGGAAGTCAGAGCCGGCTGGCCCGCGGGGCAGGCGCGGTGCAGCAACGCAGGCTGTTCCGGATGATCCGAAGGCGCTGGGTAAGTTCCTCGAACAGATGGAGGCGACCATGCTGGAGCATGCGCGTAATCTCGAGTTTGAGGAGGCCGCTGCGTTGCGCGATCGCATCCAGCAGATCAAGGAAGAACGGCTGCTGGCCTGATGTGAAGGCGTTCACATATTTTGCTAACAATTCCCACACGTGATCAGCAAATACAGACGCTCCCAAAGCCTTAATCTATAGCGCTCGCAAGCCGCGCTTCGAAGCGGCAGGGTAATCAGGTGTGGACTCTTATGATGGTGCGTTCGATCTTCGCTCTACCGGCACATGCTGCGCCGAAGGCAAAGCGGATTGCTGTAGTGAATTCCAAAGGCGGTACTGGAAAAAGCACGATCGCGACCAATCTGGCGGCGTTCTATGCAAGGAAGAAGCTCCCCACTACGCTTTACGACTTCGATCCGCAGGAGTCGAGCGTGGACTGGCTGGCGCAGCGCGCGGATGACGATATTCCGATAACAGGCGTCCGCGCGGCTCGTAAACCCGCCGAAGGCACCACGCGGAGCTGGCAGCTCAGAGCGCCGGCGGAGACGCGGCGAGTCATCATTGATACACCGGCCGGCGTCGCCGGTGAGCAGCTGGCGCAGATCGTGCGCAGCGTCGATTGTCTGGTCATCCCGATTGCCCCGTCGCCGATGGAAAATCGGGCGACGGCCCGCTTTGTGAGCGAGCTTCTGCTGTCGGGCAAGGTCAGGCAGCAGAATGTTCGGGTGGCGGTGGTTGCCAATCGATTCCGGGCAAACTCCGATGCCTGCGAAGAGCTTGCGCGCTTTCTGCACTCGTTGAACATTCCCATTGCGGCAACGCTGAGCGAGTCGAAACATTACCTGGATGCCGCCGGGGAGGGGTTGGGCGTGCATGACATGTCAACGAAGTCAGCGCTGTCGGAGCAGCGCAACTGGATTCCACTCATTCAATGGCTGGAGCAGGACGACTCCCGTGTCGTCCCATGGGCACAGTTGACGCACCGTCGACTGGCGCGTCCGGTGGCTTCTCTACGCTGAGGCAGCTCGAAACGTGACCGGCATGCGCCTGATGCCGGAGATGAAATTCGAAGGCAGCCACTCGACATCGCCGGCGATCTCGATATCGCGGAGCCGTTTGACGATCTCTGCCAGCATGCAGTCGATCTCCACACGCGCAATGTGCTGGCCGAGGCAGACGTGGGTGCCGGTACCAAACGCGATCTGCTCATTGGGCGAACGGCGGATATCGAAGCGCTCCGGATCGGCGAACTTCGCCGGGTCGCGATTGGCCGCGGCAAAATAGCGCACGATTTTGTCGCCAGCCTTAAGTGGCTGGCCTGCCAGTTCGGTGTCCTTTTTGACCGTGCGGCGCATGTAGATTACGGGGCTCACCCAGCGAAGCATTTCATCCCGGGCCGAGGGGAGCAGCGAGGGGTCTTCCCGCAGTGCCTGAAACTGATCTGGGTGCTGTATGAGCGCGTGCAGCCCGCCGGCAACCAGATTGCGGGTGGTGTCGCCACCGGCGTCGATGAGCAGCATGAAGAAAAGCTGGAAGTCCACCTCGTCGAGACGCTTACCTTCTACCTCGGCATGCACGATCTGGCTGGCCAGATCTTCTCCCGGGTGGGCCAGTTTCTGCTGATAGACCTGCTGCGCGTAGCCGAACATCTCTGCGATAGCATTCATCTGCGCGCCCTCAGGCAGGCTCTGCGGAGCGGAATGAATGATCTCGGTGAGCTCGTAGAGCTTGCGGCCGTCATCCAGCGGAATGCCGGTGAGTTCGGCGATGACGTAAGAGGGCAGCTCACCGGCCACCTGCGAAACGAACTCGCAGCCGCCGTCATCGATGACCGCATCGATGATCTTCGCGGCCAGCGCCTGAATTCGAGGACGCAGGGCGTCGGCTGGACCGCGTGTGAACTCACGGCTGATGATTTTGCGGAAGTGGGTGTGCTGGGGTGGGTCCATCATCAGCATCATCTTGTGTTCGCCATCGTGGGTCTGCAGCCCGGACGCTTCGGGATCGGCGATCATGATGGTCGGCTCGCTGGAGTACACGAACGGTTCCCGCCCGACACCAGCCACTTCATCATAGCGGGTGATCGCCCAGAAACCTTGACCGTCCGCTTCTTCGTGCCAGTACACCGGCGCGTTTTCTCTCAGCCAGGCGTATTGATCCGTGGGGTGTCCGCCGTCGAAGGAGGAGGGGCTCAAAAGGTCGATGTTCATGGCTGTGCCGGTTGGTGTGTGTTCGGGTGAACATACACACGCCAGGCATCGAAGACCAGATCACCGCAAACGGCTATGATGCGCGCCGGATTGAAAGTGAGTTCGCATGCCTCTTCTGAACCTGACAAACGCTTTTCTGGCCTTCGGCCACACGCCGCTGCTCGACGGCGCTGAGCTCATGCTCGACAAAGGCGAGCGGGTCGGCCTGGTAGGGCGTAACGGTGCCGGTAAGTCGACGCTGCTCAAAGTGGTTTCCGGCGAACTGGCTCTGGACAGCGGCGAGGTCTGGCGCAGAGACGGCCTTCGTATGGCGATGCTGGCGCAGGAAGTTCCGGAGCTCGCTTCGTCGACGCTCTTTGAAGTGGTCGCCGCGGGGCTGGGCGATCACGCCCGGCTGCTCAGCGACTATCACGATGCCAGCCAGAATATCGCCTCCGGTGACGAAGCGGCACTTGCCCGCTTTGCCGAGCTTCAGCAGAAAGTGGAGGCCTCCGGCGCCTGGGATGGCTCTCAGAAGATCGAGGCGACGCTGAGCCGTCTTGGGCTGGACGCAGACAAGCGCATGGATGAATGCAGTGGTGGCGTTCGCCGCCGTGCCATGCTCGGCCAGGCGCTGGTCGGCGACCCGGATATTCTGCTGCTCGATGAGCCCACCAACCACCTGGATATCGCGGCCATCGAAGCTTTGGAGCAGTCGCTTCTGGAATTCAATGGCGCGCTGCTGTTCATCAGCCACGACCGGGCGTTAATCGAACGTCTCGCGACACGGATCGTCGAGCTCGACCGGGGCATGCTGCGCTCGTTTCCCGGCGACTTCGCTCAGTACCTGCGGCGCCGGGAAGAGCTCGACAAGGCGGAAGACGAAGCGGCGCGGCAGTTCGACAAAAAGCTCGCGCAGGAAGAGGCCTGGATACGCGAAGGGATCAAGGCCCGCCGTACCCGCAATGAAGGACGGGTCCGACGGCTCGAGCAGATGCGCAAAGAGCGCGGTGAACGCCGGCAGCGTCAGGGCAATGTGAGCATGTCGATTACGACGGAGGAGCGCTCCGGCAAGCTCGTGGCGGAAGCAGAGCATGTCTTCTTCGAGTATGACGGCACGCCGATCATCCGCGACCTGACCACTCGAGTCGTGCGTGGCGATCGGGTGGGTATCATCGGTCCCAACGGATGCGGCAAGAGCACGCTCGTGAAGCTGCTTCTCGGCGAGCTGCAACCTTCCAGCGGTTCCATAGAGCTCGGTACGCGTCTGGAGGTCGCTTACTTCGACCAGGAGCGGGCCCAGCTCGACCCGAATGCCTCGGTTCGAGACAATCTTGCGCACGGCTCCGACCAGGTGGATGTCGGTGGACGCAGCCGCCATGTCATCAGCTACCTCTCTGATTTTCTCTTTCCTTCCGCCAGGGTCCACTCGCCGGTTTCCACCCTGTCTGGTGGGGAGCGTAACCGCCTTCTGCTGGCACGGCTTTTTCTCAAGCCCGCGAACCTGCTCGTTCTGGACGAGCCGACCAACGATCTGGATATGGAAACGTTGGATCTTCTGGAGGCGTTGCTGGCTGATTTCGACGGCACGTTGCTCCTCGTCAGTCACGATAGGAGCTTTCTCGATCGTACGGTCACCAGCGTTCTTGCCTTCACCGGAGATGGCCATATCGATGAGCATGTGGGGGGCTACACCGACTACGTGGCCTGGCGTCACGCCAGACAGGTACAGCCGACAGAAAGCCGCCAACAGGAAGAAACCCCGAAACCGCAGCAGGAAAAAAAGCGCGAGAGGCGGTTGGGTTACAAGGAGAAACGGGAGCTCGAGGCGTTGCCGGAGCGCATCGAGTCTCTCGAGGCAGAACTTGAGGCCTTACAGCAGGAGACCGCCTCGCCCGATTTCTATGAAAAGTCGCAGGCGGACGTTTCAGCTCAGTTCGAGCGCATGGCTGACGTGGAGCGGGAGCTCACCGAAGCGTACGAGCGCTGGTCAGCACTGGAAGCGCTTCTCTAACGTTCGATGGCACCGATGTCCGGTGCAGCACCGTTGTAAGCGGGATGGACGCCATCGCCCGTCTGCCAGCTCAACTCGCGGTCCAGGATCAGCACATTGTTGGCGTAGTCGATACCGATGACTCGTGCCTGCTGCGTCCCGATCTGAATGAGATCGCCTTGTTCGCCGTCGATGCCGAAGCCGTCGTAGAAATAGGCTGCATCCTCAACGGCCAGCAGGTTGCCGGCACCGCTGTCGGCGGCAACAGCCGTTAGAGGCGCCGCCGCATCGATGAGTGGGCTGCCTGGCAGCGGACGGTAGTCGTGAGCCTTTTCATCTGTGAATTGAGGGTCTTTTCGGATCGTCTCTTCGACATCCATATCGGCCTCGACATCGGCCATCGGCCAGCCGAGCCCGAACTCCTCCCTGATGACGTGTCCGCCGGTAGGGCTGGCCATCAGGTTGCGTCGAAAGTGATGCCCGCCCATCGGCGGCCGCCCCCTGAAGACGATCTGTGCGCTGTCTTCGTTTTCGCAGTCGTCTTTCCAGCCGTGGTTGTCCCACAAGGCGTTGTTGACGTAGCGGTTGTCTTCTATGCGGCCGGCCTCACCGGCAGAGATGATGGCAATGCCGGCGCAGATGTTGTCGTGGAACGTATTGTTGTACACGCGGTTGCCGTAGTTGTAGTCGGCCTCCGGCTCGTATTGGGTCATGCTGAGGCCGACGTTGGTGCCGTAAAAAATGTTTCTTCGGATGATGCCGTTCTGGCCTGCGTACTGTATGCCGTTGCCGCCGGAGGTGCTGTAGTAGACGCTCGTTTTAGCGAAGACGTTGCCCTCGATCAGGTTGTGCTTGCTGGCGTCGACAATCGCCTCTTTGCGCGCATACTTGCCGTTACCATGCCAATTGGTCGTCTGCTCTTCGCAATCGAATACCGAGCCCAGCTTCTGCCGGGGGTTCGAGAAGAAGTTGCCCCGGATGACGTTGAAACTGCCACATTTGATGTTCCAGATGTCATGTCCGGCCGTGTCGATGGTGTTTCCCTCTACCACGTTGTGATTCGACGCCACCAGCGACAGGCTGTCGGTGCCGTTGAGGATCCGGTTGTTCAGTATCCTGTTGTGATCGCTCCAGGCGAAGTAGAGCCCGCCACGTTTGCTGGCGGAAGGGTAGGCTTCGGATGTGTCGAAGGTGCTGTTTTTGATGAGGTTGTGGTTGGCTTTCAGGGCCCGTACGAAGCCCACGGAGCCTCTTACCGTCAGGCCGATGACGTGGTTGTGCTCCACGTGGTCGAGCCAGATCGGCCCGTACTCTTCGTCGTTGTCGCGGCTGTTGGTGTTGCGCAGTACGACCTCTTCGTCTTCGAACGCCTGGAATACGATCGGAGCTTCGCGGGTTCCCGAAACTTTGAGGTGCAGTACCGCTCGAAACTCGCCTTCCCGGAGCAGGTAGGTCGTTCCCGGTTTAACCCGCTTCAGTGCATCGTGGATGGTGACGTAGGCGGTCTCGGTGCCCGAACCGCAACGTCGCTCGGCGACGCTGTAGCGCTCGGCGCAATTTCGGTACAGCTCGTTGTCTATATAAGCGATATCCTGCGCCTGTGCGGGAAGCCACAGCGAAAGAAGGCAGAGGACGAACAGATAGTTGTTCATGTTTGCCTACATTTCCAGTGCGTCGAGGTCTGCAGCATCGTGACGCTCGGCGATGCCGCTCTTACCCGCACGATTCACTTTCCGCCCTCTGCGAACGGCGGGGCGAGCATGGATTTCGCTTGCCCATCGAACGACGTGTTCGTACGAGTCGACGTCCAGGAATTTCTTCGAGTCGTACAGTCCGGTCAGCACGAGCTGGCCATACCAGGGGTAGGTGGCCATGTCCGAGATCGTATATCCGTCGCCGCACAGGTAGCGACGGTCTGCCAGATTGCGATCGAGCACGTCGAGCTGTCTCTTGATCTCCATCGCGAAGCGGTTGATGGGGTACTCGAACTTTTCCGGGGCGTAAGCGTAGAAGTGGCCGAACCCGCCACCCAGATAGGGTGCCGAGCCCATCTGCCACAT
>JAUIKX010000362.1 GCA_030430515.1 Gammaproteobacteria bacterium
CAGCCTGCGTCCACACTTCAGCAGCACCGGCGATTGCAGCCTGTCGCCGCAACCGGAACATACGCGTTCTTCGCCTTCGATATCGGCGATGTACGGGTAGCCGCACTCATCGCAGGCAGTGGCCGCACGTCTTGCATTGGCAAAAGCGCTACGCCACTCAAACTCATGGACCCGCTGGCCGGGCGTGAACAGGCCGACCGTGAATGACCGTTCAAAGAGCATACGCAGCTCCTTATTCAGTGAGCGCCAACGCGCAGTTATGGGATCGTGCATCGGGCTCAGAGGGGCGTTGCTGTCGTTGACCGGGTCAAACAAGAAAACCGGTTCGGTTCCGTAGAGTTTTTCCTCCGCGGCCGTATCCATCAGTCTGACTTCCGCCTCGCGGCGACCGTCCAGCGGGTGCCAGGCGAAGTTCACGTAAAAGAACATCACCGCCATGGAGAACAGATCGGTCTTGGTACAAGGCAGGGTTTCACGCCGCACCACCTCCGGCGCCATGAATTTGCGCGTGCCGTAGATGCTGGCATCCGCACCATCAATGTTGACGTTGTCGTTGTCGCAGATGAGAACGTCAGCGGTTTTCGGGTGAAGGAAGATGTTGCCGAAGTTGATGTCCTGATAGCAGAAGCCCGACGAATGCAGCTCGAGAAAACACTGAGCGATGTGCTCACAAGCCATCATGCGCTGCGCCAGGTCGAGCTCCAGCCGCTGAGGCGGCGGCGCAATCAGATCACGCATCCCCGCATAGGCGCCATCGCGCAACGGCATGATGTAGCCGAAACTGCGTTCTCCATCGATATCGACCAGATCGAGCGGCCAGAGAAAGCGATCATCTGGCGCGCCGCGCTGCACCGCGCTCGACAATCGCTGAAACAGCCCCGAATCGATGTCGATGTAGTGGTCGTGATACCACTTGAGCGCGAAGTCGCCACCATCCATGTGAGCGAGGTAAACCGCACCCTGCCCGCCGGCGCCCAGTACGGCATGAACCTGTCCTTCCCGGCGGCCATTTCGGGTATGAAACTTCGTACCCGGCCGCAGCGTTTCTTCTGCGCTTGCCATCGATTCAGAGTCCTTCTCGACACGGGGCTGTAGCCCTCGATCTTCGCCGCATGTTTTCGTCCCTGTGCGTTACCGCTTTACCTGCTCCCTTTAAGCGGATTCGGGAAGCCATCGGGGTCAGGACTGTCGTTTCAAACCGATGGATCTGCTGCCTCGCGCGACGTCGGGTCAGCCGTCTCGAGGCGCTCGCGCAAAAGCGAAGCGCTCCGCATCAGCTGCGCCAGTTCCGGGGCCTGCTCATCTATCGGCGCGGCTTTGCACATGCCGACGGCAGACCAGTAGTCTGCAACGGTGCATTCCTGCAGCCAGCCACCGAAGCACAGCACCGTGCCGTGCTCGTAGTAGACCCCGTCGTGCTCACATGCAGCGCTTGCAGCACTCGCTGCAAGTGACAGCGTGACGGCAGCAGCGAGCCTACCGATGAAATGAGATTGCGGGCGTTGGTTCGATTCGCGTTTCGTTTTGATGCCAAACATGTGGTTGCTCCTGGATTGAGTTACCGATGCGACCGCAATGGCCACGTGTACCGTGGAATTGCAGGAACGGTGCCAGAAGTAGCACGACAGCAAACGGCCAGCGCTAAGCGACTGATTTGGATAGATAATATTGTCTAGTCAGGCCATGGGGCCGGCTTAAACGACTGCGTGGATCAGGATGTTTGGTTGACTTTCATCCAACCAAACCAGGCGCTGAGTTGCTCAAAAACGAACAGACCGATCGGATCAACCCATGCGATCGTTCAACCAGGCCAGCACCACTTTCCAGCGACGCTTCACCGTCGACGGAGAAATCTCGAGATAGGTCGCCGCCTCTTCCACCGTCATACCGGCGAAAGCTCGGGCTTCAAAGAGCGCAACATAGCCTGGATCCATCTCTGCCAGCTCACTCAGCAATTCGTCCATCTCAACGATATCGACCACAGGCAGACCATTGTCCGCGTAAACATCGGTAAAGACCGTCTGCAGCCCATGACCGCGCTTCTGAGCGCGCGCGCGTCGCGCCTGATCCACCAGCACGTCGCGCATGATCTTGCCGGCGAGCCCGAGAAAATGGCTGCGACTGTTCAGGTTCATTCGAGAAACGCTGATGATGCGGTCGTAGGCCTCATGCACAAGCGCCGTGGGCTGAAGCTCTGACAGCGATTCGTTGCGCAGATGCGCAACGGCGTTACGTCGCAGCTGATCGTACATGACTGACACAACCCAGGCACGTTGCGACTGATCTTCATTCGACCAGTTGTTCAGAATTTCGGTTACCTGCTGTCGCCGGTTGTCGCCGGCTTCAGACGGCGGGTCCAAACGCTCTGTCGTCATTTTTCTTCCCGCAGCGCGATCTGCTTCCTCTCATGTAGACTAACAGGAGCGTTTTCGCCGCGTACAGCCAACTGGTTCAGACTATATGCATGATGATAGAAACGCCCCGGAAGGCGGATCGAACCAAAAGAACGTGCTCGCGCTGCTCGAACA
>JAUIKX010000363.1 GCA_030430515.1 Gammaproteobacteria bacterium
CCAGTCCACGCCGATACGTAGTCCCCTGACGCCTTCTGCCATGCTCGCGAGATAATTAGGCACAGGTTCAGGAGAGCTGGATGGGTCGTTGCTGTCTTCTCCAGCGATGACTCCGAGAAGACGTGCAGCATCTTCCACGGATCGTGCCATCGGCCCGATATGATCCAGGCTCTCCGCAAGGGGAAAAGCGCCATACCGGCTGACCCGACCGTACGTCGGCTTTATGCCCACTACTCCGCAGCATGCTGATGGGAACCGGATGCTGCCTCCCGTGTCAGAGCCAAGCGCGCCAAATGCCATGCCTGCCGACACAGCCACGCCAGAGCCGGATGAAGAAACCCCCGGCCAACAGTCACTGTTCCACGGGTTAACCGGCGCGGTAATCTCCGGATGGTGATTTCCGAACGCTCCCTCAGTCAGCTGAGTCTTGCCAAGTATCACAGCACCCGCAGTCTCCAGTCGTTCAACGACCGTGGCGCTATAGCCTGGATCATAGCCTTCCATCACCAGTGTTCCGCTCGCAGTCGGAAAGCCCTGCAGATAAAGCAGGTCTTTCACCGCAATCGGCACACCATGCAGCGGCCCGATATTCCCCCCGCTTCGGTGCATCTCGTCCAACTGCTCCGCTCGCGCCAGGGCGCGGTCGGAAAGCTGCAGCGCATAAGCATGCAGTTGCGGTTGCAGCCGGTCACAGCGTTCAATCATATGCTGAGTTACCTCAGCCGATCGCAGCGCACCACTCTTCAGGCGGCGACAGACCTCACTAAGGCTCAGAAAATGAACGTCATCCGCCATCACGCAGCATCGAAGATCTTGCCAGGGTTCAAGAGCCCCTTCGGGTCGAGCGCTGTTTTCAGCGTGCGCATGAGATCGATCTCTTCGGGGCTGCGGCACATGGCCAGATATGGCTTTTTCTCCAGACCTACACCGTGTTCCGCTGAAACGGAGCCACCGATCGGCTCAAGCGGGGCATACACGCAACGCTCCACCAGCTCACGCTTCTCAGCACCGTCTACTCCGGCGACAAGATGCAGGTTGCCATCACCAAGGTGGCCGAAGATGAAAAGACGATATTCATCAAACGCATCATCCATGCCAGCCTGCACTGCTTGCACATAATCCTCCATACAGGAGATGCGCATGCTGACATCGAACGAGATCGTCGGGCCGTAGCGGAAACACTGCTCCACATCATCCCGCATCGCCCACAACGCCTGCCGCTGAGCTTCCGATTGAGCGAATACCGCATCGACGACGAGGCCCTCTTCGTAGGCACGCCCCAGAACGGCTTCTACCAGCTCATCGTTGGCACCCATCGCTTCGATGAGTACATAGTAGGGGTACTCCTGTGAGATGGGTGGCTGGTTCTTGGCGGGTTCGGTCGTAACGAGCGTGTAGAAGTTGTTCCACATGACTTCGAATGCGCTGAGTGTCCCCCCCAACTCCGCATCGATTAGCTTCAAAAGCTGGCCGAGCTTCGCAAATTCATCTACACCGACAAACATCGTTGCGCGGGAAGTGGGCATTTCGCGCAGCCGCAGAACCGCGCGGGTAACGATACCCAGGCTCCCTTCAGATCCGACAAAGAGATGCTTGAGGTCGTAGCCGGCATTGTTTTTGATCATCTGGTTGAGCGAGGTCACGACCGTACCGTCGGCAAGAACAGCCTCCAAACCCAAAACCATATCCCGCGTCATTCCGTAACGGATGACCCTGTTACCGCCGGCATTTGTAGAGATATTTCCGCCGATGGTGCAGCTGCCTCTACCGCCGAGATCGAGGGGAAACATGAGTCCCTGCTCTTCTGCCGCCTCCTGAATGGTCTGCAGTATCGCTCCGCTTTGAACGGTCGCAGTGCGATTCACCGCATCGATCTCTTCGATGGCATTCATTCGTTCGAGGGAAATCACCACGTCGTCTGGTGCCGTCAGGCTCGCTTTCACAAGCCCGGTCAGACCGCCATGGGCTACCACCGTCTGGTCGTGCGCGTGGCAAATTTTCATCGCTTCGCTGACTTCTTCAGTGCTGCGTGCTCTGACGATGGCCTTCGCCTGGATGGTATCGCTGCGCCAGATGCCCGCCGAGCGGCTGTGAACATCATCTCCAGTCAGCACACAATCAGCGCCCAGACGCTCGATCAGCGCTTTCACCACAATATCTTCAGACATCCCCGATCTCCTCATTCCGTCTCAACCCGTGATCATACTTGGCTGCAGGTAGCCACGCAGCATCACCACACCTGGACAATACGCTGTCCTGGAGTAGAAAGTAGCTCCGTTTTCCGCCCGGCCACACCATCGATGCCTGATTTCGACGAAGCCTATTACCGCCGCTACTATCACGACCCTGCAACTCGAGCAGCTTCACCCGCCTATGCTCGACGCCAAGCACAGTTCATCGCCTCGTACGCACGCTATCTGGAGCTGCCTGTAAAGCGCATTCTGGATGTCGGGTGCGGTGTCGGCCGGGTACTGAAGGGCCTTGGCAAAGAGTTTCCGAAGGCCAGAGTCTGCGGTGT